>NZ_JBJGXI010000040.1:0-49678 GCF_045635475.1 Radiobacillus sp. PE A8.2
CGAACAATATTACAATAGAGTTAGCATAACAGTCAGCTTTGTGAAGCAAGATATATGTGTAACATTCACATTTAAATTCATTCCACAGTAGCTCAGTGGTAGAGCAATCGGCTGTTAACCGATCGGTCGTAGGTTCGAGTCCTACCTGTGGAGCCATTTGCTTCCATAGCTCAGTCGGTAGAGCGCTTCCATGGTAAGGAAGAGGTCGCCGGTTCAAGTCCGGCTGGAAGCTCTGTTAAGATTATTTTTTATGGCCCGTTGGTCAAGTGGTTAAGACACCGCCCTTTCACGGCGGTATCACGGGTTCGAATCCCGTACGGGTCACTAAAGTTTTTTCGCCAAAGCGAAAATAACTTACCAAAAAAATATTGAATTAATGAAAACAATTCTTATTTAAAAGGATTATCTTACTTGGAGGATTAGCTCAGCTGGGAGAGCACCTGCCTTACAAGCAGGGGGTCGCAGGTTCGAGCCCTGCATCCTCCACCATATGCCGGCCTAGCTCAATTGGTAGAGCAACTGACTTGTAATCAGTAGGTTGGGGGTTCAAGTCCTCTGGCCGGCACCACTTGTAACATTATTTATAGGTTGATGGAGGGATAGCGAAGTTGGCCAAACGCGGCGGACTGTAAATCCGCTCCCATCGGGTTCGTAGGTTCGAGTCCTACTCCCTCCACCATTTTATGAATAAGAAAACAAATATAGTACATGCTAAGAGTGCCGATTGTTTAGCACTGTTTTTTGTTTTTGGGCTATCGCCAAGCGGTAAGGCAACGGCTTTTGGTGCCGTCATTCCTAGGTTCGAATCCTAGTAGCCCAGCCATTTTTTTTTGCTTTAAAATAGCTTCTAAAGATCTTGATATGAGCCATTAGCTCAGCCGGTAGAGCATCTGACTTTTAATCAGAGGGTCGGAGGTTCGAATCCTCCATGGCTCACTCTAAATTATCAAATTAAAGGATAGGTTTCGGGAATAGAACCCATTTGATTCCACAATTCGGGGCCTTAGCTCAGCTGGGAGAGCGCCTGCTTTGCACGCAGGAGGTCAGCGGTTCGATCCCGCTAGGCTCCATCCATAAAAAAAGGATTTAATCGATATACTTTATCGATTAAATCCTTTTTTTATGGATGAATTATTATAGGTGTTTTTCGCCTACTCTTGCTAATAATAAACTCAGGATACAGGAATGAGTGGTGATTTATATACGGAACTACTTGTCAGCATTATCATATTGATTTAACCAATAGTCTAGTTTGGAGCTTACGGCTATAACTGCATCAGACGTTAAATCGTGGTATGTGTTGTATAAACCAACCATCTCTTTACGGCATGTTTCAATTTTTGTCAAAAGATACAGATTTCTATCCATGAAATCCTCCTAAACTGTTATAATATAATATGGTAAATATTTACCCTATTATTTTAAATATAAACATTAGAAAAGTTTTTTAAATAAATGAAACCTCAAGGTTACGTCGCTCGTATAGGTAGTGACCGCAAATGTAGCGGAGGTAATTAGCAAATGGAGACAATAATAAAAGAAAAGATCAAACAGGTAAAAAGGGGAGACCATGCGGCATTTGAAGATGTCGTTGATTTTTATCAAAACAAAGTCTTCCAGGTCAGTTTCCGGATTATTGGTAATACACATGAAGCTGAAGACATAGCACAAGAAGCATTTATCCGCGCCTTTGTAAATATACAATCGTATGATGAAAGTCGTAAATTCTCAACTTGGTTATATCGGATTACGACGAATTTAACGATTGATCGTATTCGCAAAAAGAAGCCAGACTACTTTTTAGATGCCGAAGTTCAAGGAACAGATGGTTTGGATATGTATTCGCAACTTCCAGCAGACCAAGCGTTACCTGAAGAGGAAGTAGAGAGTTTAGAAATACAAACGTATATCCAAAAAGAGATTATGGAGCTTCCAGCTAAATATCGAAGTGTCATTGCTTTAAGGTTTGTCGAAGAGTTGTCTCTCAATGAGATTAGTGAAATCTTAGATATTCCTGTAGGTACAGTTAAAACTCGTATTCACAGGGGGAGAGAAGCACTTCGAAAGAGGCTTCGTCATTTGTAAAGGAGTGTGAACAAACATGCCATGTGACACTAAAATTGTAGAATCTATGCATAATTATCTAGATGGAGATATAACAAAACAAGAAGAGCAACAATTACGTCTACATCTACAATCATGTCCATCATGTCAGCAACATTTTCATGAATTGAAAAAAACAGTAGCAATGTTAGAAAGTAATAGCCATATACAAGCACCGGTCAATTTCACAAAAAATGTGATGGCTAACTTGCCAAGAGAGAAAAAGCGAGTAAGTTATATGAGATGGTTCCGGGCTCATCCGGTTGTAATAGCTGCGGCAATCTTTTTTATTTTCATGTTTGGATCTGTACTCATGGAGTGGGATCAGGATGGACAACTAACATATTCAAAAGGCCAAGGACTTGTTATTCAGGATGATACAGTGATTGTACCAGAAGGAGTTACTGTAGAAGGTGACCTTGTAGTGAAAAATGGTGATCTAAAGATAGATGGATCCGTCGATGGAAATGTTGTTATCATTAATGGTCAGCATCTAAAGGCGTCTGCGGGAGAGATTAGCGGCGATATTAAGCAGGTCAATCAAATATTCGATTATATTTGGTATAACATAAAAGCGATAGTAAAACAGGTGTTTACTTTAGGTAATTAGAATGTCTATTCCTAACCTTTGTTGTCTTGATAGGACAACAAGGGTTTTTAGCAACTGTATTATTATTGACATAGACTCGTAATTATTGATTAAAATAGAAGTATGCTATAATAAGTAAAGTCATCTTTTAACAGATAGGAAGAGGAACTCATGAGAGCTAGGATGAATGCGCATGCTTGATGGGGGATGGAACATTTTAGGACTGTTTCGGATTGGTGTAGATATCGCCCTTGTTTGGTATGTTTTATATAAATTAATCATGTTAATTAGAGGTACGAAAGCGATTCAATTATTAAAAGGGATCTTTGTCGTGCTCGGAATTTGGTTTTTAAGTATCTTGTTTGATTTAAGAACTGTTCAGTGGATTATGCAGCAAGCAATTCTTTATGGATTTCTCGTGATCATTATCCTATTTCAGCCTGAATTAAGACGTGCACTTGAACAGTTAGGTAGAGGTAGTTTCTTTACAAGAAATGCTAAATCTGAAGAAGAACGAATCAATGTTTCAATTGAAGCGATTGTTAAATCATGCAACTATATGGCCAAGCGAAGAATTGGTGCCTTGATCACAATTGAAAGAGAAACTGCAATGGGAGACTACATTGAGACAGGTATTCCTGTACGTGGACAGTTAACAAGTGAATTATTAACAAACATCTTTATTCCTAATACGCCACTTCATGATGGGGCTGTTATTATTAAGAATGATGAAATAGTTGCGGCAGCATGTTATTTGCCACTGTCAGAGAACCCATTCATTTCTAAAGAACTGGGAACAAGACACCGTGCGGCAATGGGTATTGGTGAAGTAACAGATGCATTAACCATTATTGTATCTGAAGAGACTGGGCAAATATCTTGTACCAAAAATGGTGAGCTACATAGAGATTTGAACCAGGATCGGTTGGTCCAAATGCTACATACAGAATTGGAAGAGAAATACAAAGCCCCTGCGACAAGAAACTGGAGCTGGAGGGGGAAGAAGAATGGATAATTGGTTAAAGCGTACATGGGTTATACGAATCGTATCTTTAGTAATGGCTATTCTTTTGTATACTGCAGTAACCCTTAGTGAAAATCAATATCAATCAGAAGCCAGAGTCGATGAGAATGATTTAGGCACCTCTGATGAAGCGCAAGTAGTCGAGGATGTACTAGTTAATATAAAAATAGATGATGATAAATCTGTTAGTGGTGTACCTGATACGGTAACAGTGACGTTAGAAGGGCCTAATAGTATTGCAACGCCTGTAGCAAGACAGCGGAATTTTGACGTGTTTGTCGATTTGCAAGGCTTAGAACCTGGAACACATATGGTCGATATTTTACATTCGGGTATATCAGAAAGCTTAACAGCTTATATTGAGCCAGGACAAGTGGAGGTAACCATTGAAGAACGAGCGAGTGAATCGTTTGATGTAACGCTTGAGTATTTAAATCAGAACGAGTTACCAGCAGGATTTGAGCTAGGTGATGCTACCATTAGTCCTGCTCAAGTAGTCATAACAAGTTCTAAGAGTATCGTTGATAAAATCTCTATTGTTAAAGCATTTGTTGACCTACGGGATGCCGATGAAACAATCCGACTAAATGAAGTACCGATCAAGGTATATGATAATCAAGGTAATGAGTTAAATGTTCGTGTAGAGCCATCAACAGTGGAAATAACAGTAGATATCAATAGTCCGAATAGCTTAGTTCCAGTCGAAGCAACAACTACTGGGGAAATTCCAGAAGGTTATTATATCCTTGCGACTTCAACAAGACCAGGCGAAGTGAGAGTATATGCTTCGGAAGAGGATTTAAACAATTTGGACAAGCTAAAAACAGAGCCTATTGATTTGAGTCAGATTACAGAAACAACAACAATTGAAGTCCCTTTAACTGTTCCTGGTAATGTTCGAAAAGTAGATCAAGAACAAGTGAGTGTAACGATTGAGATTGCACAGATGGTCGAAAGAACGATTGAAAATGTACCAATTACTGTAGAAAATCTAGATGAGAATGCAGCGCTATCTTTTGTCTCACCGAACGAGGGTGTTATGAATATAACAGTTGTAGGCGCAGAAGAAATCGTAAATAACCTAGAATTAGATGACATTCAATTATCTATTAATGCAGCTGAATTACAATCGGGAGAGCATACTATTCCAATAAAGATGAATGCTCCAGACAATGTAACTATCCAGTTACCATTGGAAGATGCAGATGTGTTAATTGAATAGATCATATGTTTTCAGACATAATCAAGGAAATAAAGAAAACAGGCATCAGCCAAATGATTGGTCGATAAGCTACGTTCTTCTAAAAGCAAGAAAAGGAGATGTGCATCATGGGAAGATATTTTGGAACAGATGGTGTTAGAGGAATTGCCAATAAAGAGTTAACCCCTGAATTAGCATTTAAACTAGGGCGATATGGTGGATATATACTTACAAGAAACGCTGAGAAGCCAAAGGTGCTAATCGGTCGTGACACACGGATTTCAGGGAATATGTTAGAAGGTGCACTAGCGGCAGGTTTATTGTCCATTGGTGCTGAAGTCATGCGTTTAGGTGTTATTTCTACTCCAGGTGTTGCCTTTTTAACAAAAGCGATGAGTGCACAGGCTGGTGTGATGATTTCTGCTTCACATAATCCGGTTGAGGATAATGGGATCAAATTCTTTGGTCCAGATGGTTTTAAACTATCAGATCAACAAGAAAAAGAAATAGAAGATTTAATCGATAGTCAAACGGATGAACTTCCACGACCTGTGGGAGCAGATGTTGGCCAAATTACCGATTACTTTGAGGGTGGTCAAAAGTACATTCAATATCTAAAACAATCTGTCGATAATGAATTTGATGGACTGCATATAGCATTGGATTGTGCGAATGGCTCAACTTCATCATTGGCGCCGCATTTATTTGCCGATTTAGAAGCGGATATTTCTACGATTGGTACATCTCCGGATGGGTTAAACATTAATTCTGGTGTTGGTTCGACACATCCCGAGACACTACAAGCATTTGTTGAGGAAAAGCAAGCAGATATTGGGTTAGCATTTGATGGAGATGGTGATCGCCTGATTGCAATTGATGAGCAGGGCAAGATTATTGATGGCGACCAAATCATGTTTATTTGTGCGAAGTATTTTAACGATAAAGGATTGTTGCGTCATTCAACAGTCGTGTCTACAGTAATGAGTAACTTAGGTTTTTATAAAGCAATTGAAGCGAATGGAATGAAGAGTGATAAAACAGCCGTTGGAGATCGTTTCGTTATGGAAGAAATGCGACGAGGTGGATATAACCTTGGTGGTGAACAATCCGGCCATATTATCTTCTTAGATTACATTACAACAGGTGACGGCATGTTAACAGCCTTACAGCTAGTAAATGTGATGAAAGAAACAGGGAAGCCGTTATCAGAACTAGCTGGTGAGATGGAGAAATTCCCACAAGTGTTGAAAAATATTAAAGTAATTGATCGCCAACAAGCTTTTGTTGATCCAACCATTCAAGAAGTTATTGAAAAGGTTGAACAAGAAATGGGAGATCAAGGACGTGTGCTTGTGCGACCTTCAGGTACAGAGCCATTAATACGTGTAATGGTAGAAGCACCAACAGAAGCGGATTGTGAGCGATACGCCGATGAAGTGGTTGAAGTCATTCAAAGGAAATTAGGCGTAATAGGATAAAAATTTATGCGTGAGGAGGCACGTTAGGTGCACCTTACGCATAAATTTGTAATATAAGTTCGTGTTCAAAAAAGTGACGAATTAGCAGCAAAAAGGTCGAGGCGGTGAAAGTCCCCGCGACCACAGTGTAGGCTTTTCCGCTCGTGAGGTAAGGAAAAGTGATTTGCTTTTCCATAACCGGAAAGATGAACCAACTCTAGAGTTCGCCGCTGATCATTTGGCACCTTTTTGAACAACCTCTATAACGGGTTTTAAAAAAAGATTGCCTGTTACGATATAGTTGAGTAAAATAGAGAAAGCATTTGTGCTCAGGGGAAGATTAAAAATCCTCTAAATGGGGAAACCAAGAGTGCATAGATGCTTCATTCAAGCAGGAATAGGAGGATCGATGTTAACAAATTATATAAAAGCGCCTGAACTAATTTCCGCACGGTAGGAAGTTAGTTGACGAGGAGGAGGATTATCGAGTAAGTTCGGCGGATACCTCCCGGTTGTTCCATCTCAACTGATATGTTTTTATTTGAAAACAAAGGGGTGACTCTTTGCACAAAAATAAAGACTAGGTGGAAAAACATCGCGAGAAAGGGGCAAGTGAACGCCCCGGCTAATGAAATTGTTATGCAGGTCGTTTGTTTGCCCCTTTAATTCAAGGAGGAAACTACGATATGTGTGGAATAGTAGGATATATTGGAAATAATGATACGAAAGAAGTTTTATTGAACGGATTAGAAAAATTGGAATATCGCGGCTATGACTCAGCTGGTATTGCAACATTGAATGAGGACGGTATGCACCTATTTAAAGTTAAAGGTCGCATTGCAGCTTTACGTAATAAAGTGGATGAGAATGTGCATGCAACAATGGGGATAGGTCATACACGTTGGGCGACTCACGGCGAACCTAGTGAGGATAATGCGCACCCACATCAAAGTAATTCTGGTCAATTTACGATTGTTCACAATGGCGTAATTGAAAATTACTATGAAATTCGTGATCAGTACTTGGCAAATGTTGCGTTAAAGAGTGAAACTGATACGGAGATCATTGTTCAACTTATCGAAGTGCTGTATAACGAATGCAAAGATGTAAAAGAAGCGTTTCGTCAAACGGTAGCAAAATTAAAAGGATCTTATGCAATTGGCGTTATTGATGCTGAGAATCCAGACATGATTTATGTGGCAAAAAATAAAAGCCCACTACTAATTGGTCTTGGTGATGATTTTAACGTTATTGCTAGCGATGCTATGGCAACCTTAAAGCAAACGAATCGCTATTTGGAGATAAATGATAAAGAAATTGTTATCTTAAAGCGTGATCGTGTTGAAATTCAAACACTTGATGGTACGGTAATAGAACGTGAACCGTTTGTTGCTCAAATTGATGCAACAGATATTGAAAAGGGAACGTATCCGTACTTCATGCTCAAAGAAATTGATGAACAGCCCTTTGTTATGCGTAAGATCATTCAAGAATACCAAGATGAGCATGATGACATTAAACTTGATAGCGATGTACGCAGTGCGATGCTAGATGCAGACCGAATTTATATAATTGCGGCTGGAACTAGTTATCACGCGGGCCTTGTTGGAAAGCAGTTTATTGAGAAAATCGCCAACATTCCTGTAGAAGTGCATATTGCAAGTGAGTTTTCTTATAACATGCCACTTTTATCAAAGAGTCCATTGTTTGTATTCATCTCTCAAAGTGGAGAAACTGCAGACAGCCGTTCAGTATTAGTGAAAATTAAAGAATTAGGACACCCGGCGTTGACGATTACTAACGTACCAGGGTCCACCCTTTCTCGAGAAGCGGATTACACGTTACACTTACATGCAGGACCAGAGATTGCTGTTGCTTCTACAAAGGCTTACACAGCTCAAATCGCGGTGCTTGCTATTCTAGCTGTTGATACAGCAAAAGCGAAAGGACTCAAGTTTGACTTTGATCCACTACGCGAGCTAGCGATCGTCGCTAGTGCAATGGAATCGCTAACCGATCAAAAGGAAAAATTCGAATCGATCGCTAAAGATTATTTTGAAACAACAAGAAATGCGTTCTTCATCGGTAGAAGTGGCGACTATAACGTCGTACAGGAAGCGGCCTTGAAGCTAAAAGAGATTTCTTATATTCAAGCAGAAGGCTTCGCTGGCGGGGAATTAAAGCACGGAACGATTGCTCTAATCGAACAGGATACACCTGTTGTAGCACTTGTAACGCAAGCGAACATCAACTATTCTATTCGCGGTAACGTACAAGAAGTAGCAGCGCGTGGTGCAAAAACATGTATTATAAGCATGGAAGGTCTAGAGCAAGAAGACGATTCATTCGTATTACCACATGTTCATGAGCTATTAACACCACTAGTATCGGTAGTACCAATGCAATTGCTCGCTTATTACGCTGCACTACATCGTGATTGTGATGTAGATAAACCACGTAACCTGGCTAAGAGTGTTACGGTGGAGTAGTTGAGGGAAGTTATTTACAAAAAAATGTATCTCGACGTTAAAGTTCTTTCTTTTACGAGAAAGTTCTTTCCTTTACCAAAAGGATCTTTCCTTAACGTAAAAGATCTTTCCTAACTACTGTGTAATAACTCAAAATAAAAAAGTACGTTATTCCGTTATGGAGTAACGTACTTTTTGTCTTTATTTGTTGAACGAAAATTAAAGGTATTAAGCGCTCCGATATGGAATTTTTTATTATTAGCCATATTGGGAGGAAGCGGTTTTGTATTTGGAAAAACTTCGTTCAGCACTCGGTCATTTGAGTGAGAAGGAAATAAATGATGTCGCAAAGATTGCAAGAGACAACTTATATAAACAAGGCTTAATTGGAGATTCTGTTCGGATAGCCCACGTTACCACTTACTTAAAAAATTTTATTGAAGAAAACAAAACTAGCGGTAAGTATTTAGAAGCATATTTTGAGGCATTGGAGCAATGGGAACCTGGTTTTGTAAATAAGGTTTTCTTTGGTGAGAAGGTTAGAAGTAGTCGAACATGGAGGAATGTGTTGATCAAAATTACAAATGATATATCTTCTGGAGAGTTAGAGAAGCATAAAGAGAATGACATCATTATTAAAGAATTAAAGGCTTTATTTGTAACAATAGTTGAATCTTGTATCACGGATGATGAAGAGGAGACGATTCAAACATTAAGAACATTAAACAGGGTGTTAAAGAAACATTAAATTTTACATGATAACATGAACTGTATTTTTTATAGGGATACAGTTTTTTGTTAGACCGTAATATTGCGAATTTCTGGTAGGAAAGATGTAACAATATTTTTTTGAATGAATACCTTGCATTATATAGTAATATATATATAATGGATAATATAGGTGGTGATATTCATTGGAGATAAATAAAGAAGTATTAAAAGGTCATATCGATACATTAATACTATCTCTTTTACATAGCAGAGATATGTATGGCTATGAGTTAGCGAAATACGTTCGCGATAAAAGCGATAATCAATTTGAATTAAAAGAAGGCACTCTTTATCTATCCTTGAAACGATTGGAGAAGAATAAGTGGATTGAATCGTATTGGGGAGATGAGCAAGGTCCAGGTGGAAGAAGAAAGTATTACAAGTTAACATCAGTAGGTGATGAAGGTTATGAACAAAAAATAAAGGAATGGCAATTCGTTAAAAATATGATCGATAGCTTTTTGGAAGGGGGAGAACAAAATGAAGAAAATTGACAAGTATATTGATTCCGTCTATCAAGATTTCGATGGAATGGAAGAGGAAATAAAAGAGTTAAAAGAAGAAATGCGGTCTCATCTGTTGGAACTTGTTGAGGAGTTAAAAGCTGAAGGTAAATCTGAAAAAGAGGCTGTCCAAATAGCGTTAGATTTATTCGGGAATCAAACAGAACTCTCGAATGGATTAATGGAATTTTTCGAAGGGCAACAGCTTTTTGCGAAAAAACTGTTACGTTTTTCAATCAGTGTATTTATTATCGGGTTAATTGCTCTTTCATGGGTTGCAATAACCTCTCCCGATGCAAATAAGGAACGAATCGAACTTTCTGATCGGATTACCAAACAAATCAATGATGATGCTGAATTATCGGCGGAAGAAAAAGACCAAATAAAAAAACAAATAAGCTCCTTTAATGGTAAATCGGAGATTATTCACCTTTCCATTTATTACTCCGAAGAAGGTATAGAAGAAGCCTTTCCAGCTAACGTACAAGACGCTGAATATGTTTATTTAGGAATGGAACCTGCAAGTTCAGAAGAAGTAGTTACTAAAGGTTATCCATTAAACGATACATGGTTTGTTCAAATGCAACAAAATGAAAAGAAAAGCTATTGGCAATATTTAATCCCTTTTACTTTATTCATTGTATTTGGGGTACTCATAACTATTTGGCTATTGCTTAATTCTTATATAAAAAAGTACATCAAGGAGGTTTTATAGATGATTAAAAAAATTATAATTGCTTTATTATCAACGATCTTATTTAGTTTCTTAATGGCATATTTAAATCATGTTCCAATGTCTGAGCGTGAACCAAATGTTTATTATAATCCTTTGTGGTCAACAGCATTACTTTTTGCCATGTATTCTCTACCTGTATATTTAATAGGTGGAATTTTAAGTTCCTATTTAATTGATAAACTTGTCGGACAAAAAACGTTTGATTCCAAATGGAAACGTTATTTAACGAAACTTGTTATATATGGTGTTTTGGGGATCGTAGTAGCTTTTATCTTTTTAATGATTCTTACGATCGCCGAAAGCGAAACATATTTGATTGCTGGTAGTTTGTTGAATTTTATGACTTTGGGGCTCGTTGCGTCTTTAATCTTCTACCATGTTTCGCTTATCTTTCGTAAAAAACGTAAGTAAACTATGAGGAAAGTAAGGATTATTAAAAAACTTGTAATAACGGTTAAAGGGGTGCAAAAAATGAGTTTATTTTTGAGTTTGTTTATTTTTTATTTGAAACAAATGTTAAAAAGCTTCCTGTATGTAGGCACTATGGTATTTATGATTGTTATGCTTATTGCTAGGTTTTTTATCCATTTGAATGAACAATTTGACTACATGTGGTATGGAGTGTTTGTCGGAGAGATGACACTAATCGTTCAGGGTGTCATGTTACTATTTATGGTATTCTTCTATAAGTTGTTTTCCGATGAATTTAAATTTGGAGTGAATAATTTATTTGTTGGATCTTTTAAAATTACACTAATAAAAATTGCCTCTTTACTTTGTAACCATCTCTTGTTTTTGGTTCTGTTTATTGGCACCCAGATTGGTCTTATCTTTATTTATTTTTATTTTTCAGGTATCCCAATTTCACCTTTTTATGCCCTAACCATTTCATTTATCGTAGTTTATTGGTTCTTACCATTTGTTTTAGCTTTTTTCTTAGGAATTATAACAGCACTTATATTCGGCAAGAAAAAAGTTAGCCTGGTTGTTATGATAATAGTTTGGTTAGTAATCGGACCTATTAACCAAGAACTATTTGCGGATTATTTTGAAAGTGTTTCTTTTTCAGATGTAGGCAGTTTGTTTTATATCGGGACATCGAGCATCTCAACTATGTACAGTGGTTTAGTTGGTTATGAGGTTTCACTATCCAAGTATATGAAGATTATTTTCTGGATTCTTGTGGCTATTAGTATTCTATTCATTGTACTTTTGAAAACTACTCGTACTGGAAGAGAGAAGGCAACCTTAATTATCACAAGTATCGTGATTCTTGCAGGTAACATTTTTACCTTTCCAGAAATATTTGAAGGTGGAAAGCTTGTGTTTGATAATGCGACTTATAAAAATGAAATGAACTATTATAAAGAACAGCAACTAGAAATCCCTACAAATCAATTACAGTATTCAATCGAAGAATATAACATTAAACTAGAAGCAATAAATAACGTTAACGCTGAAACAACGGTTTCACTAACTAATATTAATAGTAAATCCTTAGCGTTTGCAATGTATCGTTTTTTCGATGTAACTAAGGTAGTTAACCAAGAAGGTAAAAGATTACCTTACTCTCAACAAGGTGATTTTGTTATTGTGGAAAGAGAAACAGGAGAAACATCAGATGAAATCACCTTTTTCTACACGTTAAATGATTCAGCGATTCTTCCAGTAAATAACGATTATTTGTATTTACCAAATTATTTTAGCTGGATTCCGAAAAAAGCAAACCATCCACCATTCGACACATTTAAGTTCCAAGGAATTGCAGATGAGCTTATTGTATCTTCTTTTCAAACAGAGAAATCCATTAAATATCAATTATCTTTTAATGGGAATTTACCAATCTATACAAATTTATCTTCCAATGGTGATGGAATGTATGAGGGGGAAGTTTCAGGAGGAATATCTGTCGTTGGTGGGATGCTCACGAAAGAGCAATTTGGTGATCGTAAAGTTATTTACCCAAACTCATGGTCCGATATTTCAGAGGATTGGGTTGTGTATGAGAAAGCTTTAATTGAGGTTCATAAGGAAGTAATCGAAATGTTCCAACTTGAAGAGATAAAACTACCCGAAGAAATAGTCCTTGTTGCTCCCCATAATTCAAAATTCAATGCTTTTATAAGTAGCGACCATCTACTTATTCAACATAATACATTGATGAATATTAGTTCAGCGACCGATGATATTCCAAAACTGTATTTACCTGCATTACTTTGGAATTATGATAACAGATCCTTTTCAAAATATGAGCAAATCGATGCTTTTAACAGAATCGCAGCTTGGTATATTCAAAGTCAACTTGGGCTAGGTTATCAATCCAGTTATGGTCCATTATGGCAACAATTTGTTCCTGAATCATTTTATGGAAAATTTATCGAATTGCCTGATGATCAGCAGGAGGAATTTTTAGTTTTATGGTATGAAGAAATGCACAACGTGGCTGATAAATGGTCTAAAACTATTAATTTGCTAGAGGGTTTTAAGGGGGAAATGGAATGATTAGAATAACGGGAGTAAGTAAAAAAATTAAAAAGCACGATGTATTATCAAATATTTCATTAAACATTGAAGGCATCTATGGTTTGGTAGGACCTAATGGTGCTGGTAAAACAACATTAATGAAAATATTATCAAGCTTAATTTCTATGAATAGCGGAAAGGTTGAAATTGATGGAGAAGATTATACAAAGGGAAAGTATGTAAAACAAAATAAACTTATAGGATACTTGCCACAAGATTTTATGATTTACCCAAATATTACAGTGGAAGAAGCCCTAGACCATATCGCTATTTTGCAAGGAATAATGGATAAACTTAAACGCAAGTCAACGATTCATAAAGTTATCAAAGAAGTAAACCTAAGAGGACATGAAAATAAGAAAATGATAGAGCTATCAGGAGGAATGAGGAAAAGGGTGGGGATAGCACAACTATTAATGGGTGACCCGAAAATACTAATTTTTGATGAACCGACAGCGGGTCTTGATATTGAAGAGCGAATAAGATTTCGTAATTTGTTAAGAAATCTTGGTTCCGAAAGAACTGTTATTATCTCATCCCACATTGTTGAAGATATTGAGTTTTTAAGTACAAAGATAGGTGTCTTAAAAAATGGAAAGGTTGTATTTGAAGGTTCACCAAATGAGCTTAAAGCTCATGCTAAGGGTTATGTTTGGGAATGCCATGTGACACAAGATAATTTAGGTTCTATCATGAGCGAAAAAGAAGTTGTACAAATAATGGAGGAGGAAGAAGACATAAGTGTTCGTTTTTTTTCCGTTGAAGGAGATGCAAAAGCGAAACAGGTATCTCCAAGGTTAGTTGATGGTTATTTATCTGTTGTCAGGGATGTGAAAAGATGAAGAACTATATTGAAAGCATCTATGCAATCTTTCTTTTTGATCGAAAGGCAATGGGGTTAACGTTTTTTATACCATCCGTAATGTTTTTGTTTGCTCTCTTTCTCATCCTTTTTGTGCCAAGAGAAATATCAGGAATTTATAATAACATCATTGTAATACAGGGTGTTTTCATTCCATTTTCTTGCTGGTGCCTAATGTATCGATTAAGTGAAATGTATGAAGAAGGTGCTCAAGAGACATTGGTTCCTTATTACTCTAAACGATTCATCATTGATTTTGGACGGTACTTTATAGTTAATATATTAGGTGTTTTTCTTCTAAGTCTTGTATTTGTATTAAAGTATGGAATTTCGTCATTATTGCTTCTAAATGTTATTCATTTCTTTTTATTGGTGTTATTTTATATGCTTTTTGGAACAACGCTTATCATTCTGTTAAAAAATATTGAGATATCACTAACAATTATTATAATTTACACTGTACTAGAAGTTGTGACGTTAGGTAAATATATGCCATGGGTGCACATATTTCTATTCGAACCACCGATTTGGAATCCATTTTTAACATCTAAATTAATTATATTGTCAATAACAGTTGTTGTGTTGATGTTTACTACTATCATCTTTATTAAAAGAGCGGATAGAAAGCCACAATAGCAAAGTTAAAAAGAAAAATTAAAAAGATAGGCAGTTATAAAATATTAGACTTGGGGATTTCCCAAGTCTTTTTTCTGTATTTGATAAAATCAATATCAATTAAATTGTTGTATATGTATAACAAATTTTGGCAATAATGATAATAATGTTATGTATGTATAACATCAATGGTGATTAAATTTTTAATAAAAATAAATAAAATTAAAAAATTAAAAGGTTTAAAAAGGACAAAAATATTTTTTTATCTAAATTTTAAATTTGAAAAATGAAAGAAATATATTTTCTGTATTTTTAGCAGTGGTGCTTATTGCTAGTGAAATATAATGCTTAACTCCATATGCTTATAATGTCTAAACTTGAAAAGGATGTGAGTAAATGCCAAAGCGAAAATTAGAGTGGACAGAAAAGAAGATTGCTAAATATATAAAAGAAGGTAGAGGAAGTGGAGAGTTTTCGTCCTACCATCCGTGGTTGACCATTCAAGATGTTCGTTCGGATGGAAGGTCTCACCGAATTAAAGGAAACAAAACAAATCGTGTCCATCATTTCTTTTCAGATTTGGAGAGAAACTATTTTTATTTATTGGAATGGGCGGATGATGTGATTGATATTCGTGAGCAATTTCCATTGGAACGAGAAGAGACTTATGCCATTGCGGAAGAAAAAGGAATCAAACATCCTGTTGATCCAAAAACAGGAACACCTATTGTTCTCACGACAGACTTCATGGTTACAAGGAAAATTGACGGCAACATTGAGTACGTTGCAAGAACAGTTAAACCTAACCAATTGTTAAATGATGAAAGAACGATTGAAAAGTTCGAGATTGAACGTGAGTATTGGGAGCGAAAGGGAATTGATTGGGGAATTGTGACCGAGAAGGAGATGCCGATTGAATTTATCAAGAACATCATGTGGGTTCACAGTGCAAGTACCCTAGAAAACGAAGAGGAAGAATATCTCGTTGATGTGATGCTTGAACTGTTAAGAACCCATGATCAATCAACCAGTATGGCTGAATTTGCAAAGGTTTTTGAAGAAGAATACCATCTCAACAAGGGCATGGCATTATACTTCTTTAAACATCTCTTTAGTAAAAAAGTGCTCTCGTTTGATATGTATCATAAATTCAATCTTCAAAAACCATTAAGTGAGTTCTCATTGAGGGAAAGGGGTGTCGTAACAGAACATGATATTGCTGTCGGTTAACGATGTTTTAAAGGCAGTAGATTCGGGTCTAACGTACCGCATTTTATGGATTGATGAAGGGGGAATCATAGCTTACCTCATAGATGTCCATGATGAAAAAGCTATTCCCTTTGTCCAATCTACTAATGAGATTAGGCAACAAATTGTTTCGGATGAACTCGTCAAAGTCAAAGATTTTGACGGGCATCCAGCTATTAATGTGTCGATTACTGAAAAACAGAAAAAGCACCGAGATGATGCTTGGGATGCCATTAGATCCGTGGTAGAACTAGAGCCTTATCTCTACCAAAGAGACAAAAGGGGAGAAATTGTTAAAAAACTAGTCAAGAAAACAGGCATTAGTAGAATCTCATTATACAAATATTTAAGGCGTTATTGGCAAAGAGGGAAAACAATTGATGCTTTAACACCAGATTATGGACGTTCAGGTGCTAAAGGAAAGGATAGAGAAATAGGTGAAATAATTGAAACAGAGTCTGGAGAGTTTAGCCTTCATGAACAGGACAAGAAAAACATCAGAGATGCAATTTATCGATACTATTTGTCTTCCAAAAAGAACTCTCTAGCTCATGCTTATCGAATGATGGTTAAAGAGAATTACTCATCTGATAGTTATTATGAAGATGGTGCTCTAAAAATCATCTTAAAAAATGAAGAAGAAGTTCCAACAGAAAGAATGTTTCGATATTGGTTTGCCAAAGATTTCGGTGTTGAAGAGACGATTATCAAGAGACAGGGTAAAAAAGATTTTGAACGTAATCATCGTGCTGTTTTAGGTTCTTCGACATATGAAGTCTTTGGACCAGGTTCTCGGTTTCAAATTGATGCTACGATTGGCGATGTCTATCTAGTTTCTAGTTATAATCCAGATTGGATTATTGGGAGACCTATTATTTATTTTGTAATTGATGTTTTTAGCCGAATGATTACAGGTATGTATATCGGTCTTGAAGGTCCTTCTTGGATTGGTGCGATGATGGCGTTAGAAAACACTGTGGCTAACAAAGTGGAGTATTGTAAGAAATTCGGGATTACCATTTCGGAAAGCCAATGGGCATGTGAGCATCTTCCTGAAATCATATTGGCAGATAACGGCGAATTTGAAGGATATAAAGTTGAACCGCTCATCAACGGACTAAATGTTAAAGTAGAAAACCATCCTGCTTTTCGCCCTGATTGGAAAGGAATCGTTGAAAAGATGTTTGATACGTCTCAAAGCCAAATCAAGCCTTTTTTACCAGGACACATTGATAAAGATTTTAGAGAACGTGGGGCAGAGGATTATCGCCTTAAGGCAAAATTGACACTTGAACAATATACCAAGATTATGATCCAATTCGTGCTTCATTATAATAACAATCATTATATGGAAGGTTATGTTCGGGAAGAGGAAATGATTGAAGCAGGTGTCAAACCCACACCAAAGGAACTTTGGAATTGGGGTTTAATCAATCGCGCTGGAAAATTAAAAACTGCACCAACTAATACCATTCGCTTTTACCTTATGCCGACAGGTGATGCTAGAGTAACAAATCGAGGTATCAAATTTCAAGGTATGCTATATAGTTGTGAAACAGCGGTCAAAGAATCGTGGTTTACGCTTGCAAAACCAAATCAAAAAGGGAGCTGGGGGGTAAAAGTTTCGTATGATGCACGCAATGTATCTAAGATTTACCTCCACGATAACGAGAAGATTTACGAAACATGCTATCTTCTTGACCATCAAGAAAGGTATCAAAATAAATCACTTGATGAAGTTAAGGATCTACTAAAACGCGAACGACAGGATAATAAGAAACAAAAACACACGAGTTTAGAGAACAATGTCAATTTTATAAGTTCGATTGAACAAATAGCAAAGGAAGCCATAAAAGAGGCGAATGCCAAACAAACACCGCTGAAAGAAATCAGCAAGAGACAAAAGACAGGTGACATTCGAAAGAATCGTTTAGCAGAAAAAGAAGTTAATCGTAAAAAAGAAGTCTTCGATTTGGATGCTGCTTTAGAAGAATCAAACGATCAAGAAACTGTGGTTGTCCCATTTGAAGAACCCAAATCAGAAACGAAGGAAGATTATGAATTACCGTCAGTTCGTGACATGTTTAGAAAACGAAAGGAAGCGAATAAATGAGCGAAACACAACTTTATCAAACTGTCCCGTTGCAAAGTGGTAAATTAGCTCAGATTGCTCACTACACAGAACAAGAAATAGATATGTATCGTGGCAATCCTTTAATTGAATGTTTACCGCCAATTTTATCTCAAGAAGAAGCATTTGATCAATTAAGCTATGAGCCTAATTATGATCCAAAGGAGCGGGAACTCTCTTCTCACTTTCGCTATCATGGGCTTATGGGAATGACGCGGTTCTTTCAACCAGTCAGGCAGCATTTAGATTTGCAAGACCGTTTTTCTCGATTCATCCGTCATGGTTATACAGGGAGAAATCCCCTTGCCAAAAACCATACCGAAGTGTTAAACGAATTCCACAAAGGGCTACTAGAAGGAAAGGCAATTAAGGATATCCCTGATATTCGATCATTTGCTTCCAGTTTTACACTCATGGGCTATTCAGGAATAGGAAAAACAACAGCAATTGAACGAATTTTGTCCCTTTATCCACAAATGATTGTGCATAAAGATCCTATGAATGTGATTCAAATTGTGTGGCTTAAGTTAAATTGCCCACACGATGGGTCTTTAAAATCGCTTTGCATGGATTTCTTTTCGAAGATTGACAACCTAATTGGAACGAATTATTTCGAAAAATACGGTAAACCCAGAAATTCAATCAGTTCCATGATCACGCGAATGGGACAAATATCACGATTACACTGTATAGGTGCCTTAATTATTGATGAAATTCAGCATTTGTTGACCTCAAAAGATAACGGATCAGAGAAAATGATGAATTTCTTTGTCACTTTGGTTAATGAAATCGGAATACCTGTTATGATGATTGGTACGATGAAAGCACGAACTGTTTTACAACGAGATTTTAGACAAGCCAGACGTGGCAGTGGTCAAGGGGATATGGTTTGGCAACAGATGGAGAGAAATGATGATTGGGATATCTTGATTGAATCCATGTGGGAGTATCAATGGACAAATAATTTCACTGAATTAACATCAGAAATAAACGATACCCTTTATGAAGAAAGTCAAGGAATTGTAGATATTGCGGTGAAGCTGTTTGTGCTCTCCCAGGGAAGAGCCATAAGGACAAGTCAAGAGAAAATAACACCAGCTTTAATTCGTAAAGTTGCTAAAGAAGAATTGCGTTTGGTTCAACCGATGTTAAGGGCGTTAAAATCTGGTTTAATTTCCGAAATTGAAAAATATGAAGATATCATTCCGATGGATGTTGAGGATTACTTGAAAGAACAAATGCCACAAATTGATTTAAAAGCCAAAATTCAAGCCAAAAAAGAAGCTCATGAAGAAAGGCGTCAAGAAAAGGAACTCTCCATTATTGAACACGTTGTTAGTTCTTTAATTTCTTTAGACTACGATCCTGTAAAAGCCGAGAAGACCGTTATGAAGGTTTTAAAAGAACTTAAGAATCCGACTAAACAAGAAGTTGTCAAAAGAGCAATGGAATTGTTAGATGAAAAACCAAAAAAGAAAGTGTCCAAGAATAAATCAACAAACAAACTTCAAAAGTTGGTTGAAAAGGGTAAGAAAAAGCGTTTTTCGGCTTATGATTCGCTTTATCATGATGGTTATATTAAAAATCCAATGAAAGAGTTGGCGGTGTAAGGGGGTGAAAGTATGCTCGGATTTTTTCCAAGTATTCGCGAAAATGAACTAATGTACAGTGTCTTTGCAAGGTATCACGTTCAGTCAGGAAACACTGTTATCAAAGATACAGTAAATGACTTATTTGGTACAAAATCAGCTTATGCTACGGCTGACTTTCCAACTTATTTGGGACATCTTTACGAAAAAATCAAACACTTCGATGGTCCCAAAGTGGATACTTGGATCAACAAACATTCATTGTATAATTACTACACCAATTTTTTACCCCGTAAACAACGTGAAAATATTTATCATGCTATGGTCAATGATACACGTCAAACGACGATTCAAACAAAGATAGGAATGACAACAAGCAATGTCAAACCGTTTTCCTATTTTCGTTTTTGTCCTAAATGTTTAGAACAGGATCTAGAAGCATATGGAGAGACCTACTGGCGTATGATTCATCAACTACCGAGTGTCTTTATCTGTTTAGAACATGATGAATCCATTGTTGAAAGTAAGGTTCTCATTAGGGAGAAGAATAAGCACGAATACATCAAGGCTACACCTGAAAATTGTGGGACAAACCATCAAACATTAAAAGCAAATGATAAAACAAGAAGGTGGTTAGGGGTTATCGCAGAAGAAAGCCAAAAGCTTGCAACAACTTCATATAATTATAACTTAGCTGAACTTGAATCGAAGTATCATGCCATACTTCAATCAAAAGGGTATAAAACGGTGAAAGGTCAAACGGATCATAAGAAACTTAGCAATGATTTTATCCATCTTTTTGGTGAAGAACTGTTAGAAATCCTTCAGTCAAGCGTTGATTATGATAACCCACATTGTTGGCTTAAAAATATCGTAAGAAAACACAAAAAAGGTTTTCATCCTATACGGCATCTGTTAATGATTTTGTTTTTAAATGAAACGTTGGATACCATTTTAGAGGATTCTAAAAACATGTATCATCCGTTTGGAAAAGGACCTTATTTATGTTTAAACAAGGCAAGTAATCATTATGGAAAGCCTGTTATAAGAGAAGTGAAAATCACCAGAGACGGTAAGCCTAAATTGCCTGTTGGAACTTTTGAATGCAGTTGTGGTTTTATTTATTCAAGAAGAGGACCTGACACTAAAGAAAGTGACAAATTTAAAAGAGGGAGAATCAAGGCTTTTGGTTCTGTATTCCAGAAGAAACTTGAAGAATATGTACACAAGGATAAAAAGTCCTATCGAGAAACAGCACGTCTTTTAGGTGTAGATACCAATACGGTAATTAAGTATGCGGAATCAAAGCCAGAACCTTTACCAATTAAAAACTTTAATGAAGAATTAGAAAGAGAACTGGGGTATAAACAAAGGTGGATTGCTTTGGGGGAAGAAAACCCTGAGTTATCCAAGACAGAGTTAAGAAAATTGGATAACGCCGCCTACACGTTTTTATATCGACATGATAAAGAATGGTTGAATGAAAACTCACCAGATAAGAAAAAGGGTGTTTATATTAATGAAAGAGTCGATTGGGATGAGCGGGATCG
Source organism: Radiobacillus sp. PE A8.2 (assembly GCF_045635475.1). NCBI lineage: Bacteria > Bacillati > Bacillota > Bacilli > Caryophanales > Bacillaceae > Radiobacillus > Radiobacillus sp. PE A8.2. The sequence continues at coordinate 21,371 of NZ_JBJGXI010000040.1, forward strand.
TAAAATTAAAAAAGAACTCGAACGTGCGGTTGAAGCGCTGTTAAATGAAAAAAAGCCTGTTCGATTAACGGTCTCCATATTAGGCAAAGCTATTCAACAATTACCACTTCTTGAGAAAAAAATTAACAAAATGCCACTTACCAAAGCCTATCTTGAAGAGGTAACCGAGAGTGTGGATGAATATCAAATTAGACGGATTCATTGGGCGGCAAAAGAATTAGACAACGAAAATGAAGAAATAAAAGAATGGAAAATCATGCGTAAGGCAGCTCTCAAACCTGATATTTCGAATGTTGTTCGGCAAGAAGTTGAACAAGCTGTAATCGGTTATAGTTTTAATAATAAAATGGATGTTTTGTTGGATCGCTAAATTTAACCTAAAAAAGTGGTATAATTATTTTTATTTAGAATTTACTTTTGAAAATGGGAGAGGACAAGGTTGGGCGATCTTAGGAGTAATAGTTCAAAAAAAGAAGAGGTAAAAGATAAAACTAAAGCCTTATTCAGCGAATTATTGGATTGTGAAGAAGACTATGCGATCGAGCTAATAGACTGGTTTCTAGAGAAGACCAAGACAAATAAAAAACACAATCGTGAACTTGATATAAGGTGAGAATTAAAGTCTTTAAAACAAAAACCTAATATAGATTCAAAAAACAAGGTTAAAGTATTAAAGAAAAAATTAAAAAAATTACTACCAGACAATTATCCTAACGATTTAAAAAAGGGCGATATCGTTCATGTAAACTTCGGAAAAGGATTCGGTGCTGAAATATCTGATGGTCATTACGGTATTATTTTAGCTAGAAAAGGGAGTAATTTTTTAGTCGCTCCATTGACAAAAGTACGTCAGCCTGATGGAGATAACACTGTGTCGTTAAAAAATCTTGGTTTACCTGGAGGCGTTGAAAAGGGCTATATAAATTTTGGGCAATTTAAATTTGTTCATTATCGACGAATAGAAAATATAATAGGAACAACAGAAAGAAAAAATGTTTCTGATAAAGTTCCTGAGATATTGAAGAAATTTAATAACATTATTGAAAAAGAATGATGAACCTGTTATTGACTTTTAACTTGGATATGTTATAATAAATTTAAATTCAATTAGTTTAAGGGTCATTCGGGGAATGCCGTTTGATGCTAAAAAATTTCAATCAGAAAAACCCTGCGGAATGGCGGGGTTTCTTCGTTTTCTAAGATATTAATTAAGGAATAAATTTAGTTTTATTGAATAAGATATAAGTGATAGAAAAAAATTCAATTTTGTCTTGAATGGGGAATGCCGTTCAAGACAGATCAACTTTCAATTTTTGGGGTCTTGCGGAATGGCGAGACCCTTATTATTTTCATTTCATTAGGAAAGATCTTTTACGTCAGTTAGTCAGAAAATTCATTCAAATGTAACGGGAATTAGGAAAGAACTTTAACGTAAATTCTTTTGAAATTTAAACGGAATAATGCAGGTTTGAAGATCCAAAAAGAAAGAACTATTGCGTAACTTAACAAAAAAGCACGTTATCCTTGTAATGAGGGAGAGCGTGCTTTTTTCTATATCACTGTCACTTTCTTCTTTTCCATGCTAAAAGTTGGTATCAGAAGCAGGCGAGCGAGATAAATTCATTTTGATTAAATTAGACGTCAATACGATTCCAGGCTGTATTCAATCCGGGTTAAGTCATTTATGTATGTTATTTGTACTTTTTTAGTATGATATTTCGTCTGTTATTTTAGATTTTTCTACGATATCGGAACTACTTAGCCTGAGATCACTGCTGAAGTGGAGAGGCTTTACCCGCTCCGTAATTACAGACATTGAAAGGTAACACCTCTGACAAGCGATCAATATAATGGCTTTTTCTATTTGTGTAAGTCCGGTGATAATTGATAGATAATCCATAATGATTCTCGCGAAATACACAATAAAGGATGCGAAAAATTTGTTAAAATGAATGAAGAGGTGACGACAATGACAGAAAATGCAAGAAAGAACTGGGGGCGACTGATAAAATATCATCGTAAGCAACAAGGTTTAAAACAAGATGATATAGCTGTTGGTATTTGTACACCTTCTTATTTAAGTCGTATTGAAAATGGTGTCGTGGTTGCCGAACAAAATGTATATGAAATGCTGTTGGCACGATTAGGAATTGACTTGGAGAGTGAGGTAGCAAATTTAGAGTTGAAACATTCTCTTCTAGAAAAAATTTACGCAAAATTATTATCGAATGAAACTCTAACACAAAACGAATTAGCAAGGTTGGAGTCTTACCAAACGGAGGCTTTTCAACAAGAAGTTGATGTGCTAGCTGGTTTGGTCTATAGTCGGTATTTGTCATCCATCGATTCGTTAACTGCAGCTAGAGAGCTATTAATGAAAATTGAACCTTTCATCACTTGGCATCAAGATAGGGTAACCCAAATGTATATTGGGATTACAACGTATGTCCATATATCTTTTTTGGATTTCGAGGAGATTATTTTAAGAGAAGAACAACTGCATGTCAGCAATTACATGAATACTACCAGTCGATTTGAGCAAGCGAATTATCTTTATCATTTAGCTTTCGCACACCATCGCTATTATTCATTCCAGCAAGCTTTATATTACATCAATCTTGCGACAGAAGCGTTTACACATCATTACAAACCTTTATTTCAGTTGAAACTTTACTCTATGAAGGGGGTCATTCTGAATGCTTTACATAGATTTAAAGAAGCATTGTTGGAATTTGAAGCAGGTCTAGAGTTATTGAGAAATGTTTCAGCTATACAAACGCCAAGGCAATGGAGTTCTCTCTATAACAACCTTGCCTATTGCTATGAATGTCAGGGTTTATTAAAGGAAGCGATGTCATATTACGAGCAAGCAAATAGCTTTGAGGAAGATTTGCATATTGTTATTAATTGGATGCGGGCTACATATCAACAGGATGATGAAGAAACGCTGCTTAAGCTATTCACCAACTATCCAAGGGAACGATTTATAGTACTTCATCATCAGTATCAAAGAGATTTGTTGAAATATGCAAGTGATCGAGAGTACACACTAAATAAGTTAAAAGACATAGAAGAACTAGTTTTCCCTTATTTCTCAGAGCAAGAATATTATTCATTAACACTGTACTATGCACCGTTATGGGCAGTATTTTATGAAGAAATCCATGCCTATAAGCGAGCAAACATTTGCTTCAAACACGCATTTATCGCAAGTGAAAAAGTGCGTCAGCGTATGAGTAGCTAAGATAGGAAACAGGGTAATCAATATAGAAATGAGGAATTTAATGAAGGACATTTTGAGGGGTTGGAAAAATCCAGCTATTTTATTATCATCCATCGGGTTTTCTAGTATAGGAGACTTTATTTATTTAGTAGCAATTAATATTATTGTATATCAGTTAACTGGTTCAGCAGCAGCGGTCGCAGGACTTTGGATAGTAGGTCCACTGACTAATATTGTTACAAAGTTCTGGACTGGAAGTTTTATTGATTATCGTAGTAAGAGAAAAGTAATGATTGTAACATACATAGTCAGAGCTGTTTTCATCTGCTTGATCCCACTCGCACCAAATATAGCAGTTATATACGTCATTTTGGTTATCCTAAGTGTAGCAAAAGCATTCTTCCATCCATCATCAATGACTTATATTGCTATACTTGTTTCTAAAGAAAAAAGAAAGCAATTTAATTCTATTCAATCTTTTACAAGTTCAGGAGCATTTATTATTGGACCAGCAATCGGTGGCTCCCTTATTTTATTGACTTCTGTTGAAACAACATTGTGGCTAAATGCATTGTTCTTTCTGTTTTCAGCCATTTTGTTATTTTTTCTACCAGGTGAAGAAAATATTAATAAAGATAAAATTCCAACATTGACTTTTTCCCAAGTGGTTCAAGATTTTTCAATGGTTAAGAAGTTCATGTCCCAAAATAAATACGTATCACTTACCTATCTTGGATTTATAATAGTTATGCTTTTTACCTTTGCAATGGATGCACAAGAAGTTGTATTTACACAGCAAATTATAGGGCTTTCTGAGATGGAGTACAGTCTATTGATAAGTATAACTGGAATTGGTTCTGTTATAGGTGCTATGTTACTTTCAATTTTTTCAAAATTATTCTCGCTTAGATATATGATTGTCATCGGTATTGTCATGATGACAATAGGTTATGTAATCTATGCATTTTCGTGGTCATTTCTATCAATTGTGGTTGGATTTGTAATCTTGGGTTTCTTTAACGTGTTCTTAAATGCTGGAATAACGACTTTTTACCAAAACAATGTTCCAGTAGAAATTATGGGTAGAGTGACGAGTATTTATCAGTTGATACAAAGTGCTGCTCAAGTGATATTTATTCTTGTAGTAGGTTTTGCAGCAGATTTAATTTCATTACGGCTTACAATTATCACGATGGCACTTGTGATGCTTTTCTTATCTATAATCTTTTCTTTTTCCGTATTGAAACCCAATAAAGCATTTTATTATCGAGAAGACTACAAAGGAAAAGACTAACTAAGTGTTTCAGTAATAAAATTAACGTATTTAGAGTGTAAGTTGCTTATTGCATTAACAATGAGCTTATGTTGAACAAGAAACCAAAAATTTTAAGGCCCTATTGCTGCGCAGAACAACGATACTGTTCAATAGAAATGATTACGCAATTGCGGAAGACAAAAGCCTAATTACTCGGTAAATAAAAGGAGATTAGGCTTTTTTTACTTGATGTTCTCTTTGAAAAACATGATGACAGCAAATGGTAAATTTCGTGTAACTGTTGGTTTAAAATGTGGCGCATGTAGTACATTACTTTGGCTGTGATCACTCCGAGTTCTCACTTAGGCAACTAGTTTAAAGAAAAACACTTAAACTAGCGAAAAGCGACTGCCTAGAGCGGAAATCACAAGCACTACGTCGCATTCTGGATAAACAACAATCTTTTAGAAAACAGCCTTTAATTGCTTCCTATCTTAGAGATCATAACATTTATCACCATATGTAGCAGGAAGCAAGAGCCCTTGCTTCCCCTTGAGTTATACGCAAGTAAACGATTGGATTTGTCTTAAGCTTAATCCGGAATACACCCATCTAAATCCAGTCCAGCGATATCCCGCTACAGATGTACGGCCGATATAGGTAGGGTAGAACCAGAAATCGCGGTTGCCTCTTAACCATATATACGTATATCTGAACATACAACCTCTAATACTGCCTGGATCAACAGCGAATGTTTGTGCTTGCTGTGACTGAACTGGTGGGGCAGATGGTGGTGGAGCGGTTGGTGGTCCAAATTGTGATCCTTGACCTGGAGGTGGCCCCGTAGGAGGTCCCGGCTGTTGCCACCCCTGTCCTGGAGGTGGTCCCATAGGAGGTCCTGGCTGTTGCCCCTGTCCAGATGGGAAAAATGGAAATGCAATTGGTCCAAATCTTCCATCCTCAAATTGTCTTTCATCAAACGTATACTCGTATCCATAATCTAATGAACCTAAATCAGACCCACAATTACATGGTTGATTATAATAGTTATAATTCATTACATACACTCCTTTCTAGGCATACAACATCCTATTCATGTGACAATCAACTATAAACTTGTACGCTTGAAATTGGACGTATACCTAGGAGGGTTGATCCTGACATGAAGGGTCAGGCACCGTGTCCCACAAATCTATCAAAATAACTTAGATACGTTACCTGTCCCCTTGTTTCGCCACTCCTCAGGCAACAGCGCCTGATACTTCTGTTGCAAAAAACGATCATCGACAAGTATGATTACACCTCGGTCTGTTTCCGAGCGGATCAATCTTCCGCCTGCCTGTAGCACTTTGTTCATCCCGGGGAATACGTACGCATAGTCGTAGCCGTTTTTGCCAACACCGTTAAAATAGTCTTTAATAATGTTACGCTCCAATCCAAATTGCGGCAACCCGACACCAATGACAATTACACCATTCAACCGGTCACCTTTGAGATCAACACCTTCAGAGAATATGCCACCTAGAACGGCAAAACCGACCAGCTTTTGCTCAGCATTCGCTTGGAAGGCAGCAAGGAAATCTTCCCGTTCTGCCTCCGACATCCCTCTGTCCTGCACAATCGTCGGAATGTTATAACCTTCCTCTAGAAATTGCTCATAAATCGTGATCATGTACTGGTAAGATGGAAAGAAAACGAGAAAATTGCCATCATGCTCCTTGGCAACTTGTCCAATCATTTTCGCCATCGGTGCTTTCGTTTTTTCCCGGTCTCGATATCTAGTAGATAGGGGCTGGATTGCAACCTCCACATTCTCTTTTGCAAACGGAGAGGGAACGGACAACCAATAGTCTTCATCACTGGCACCAAGCATATCGCGATAATAATCGAGTGGTGACAGTGTGGCAGAAAAATAGATTTTCGTCCGGTAGTTTTTGCCCATTTGCTTCAAGAGTGCTGAAGGATCAAGGCAGAATAACTTCAGATGCACTTCGCTATTTTCATATTCGACGTACGTTTTATACTGCTCTCCATAATATTGTGCAATTCGGAGAAATCCCTGTGCAGAAAAATAGCCATCTAGCAGTTGCTGCTCCGATTCGCCGTCACGCTGCTGCACCAGCTCTTTTTCCGCATGTGAACTGAACGCCTCCAGTTCATCCAAAAGGGTCTCTGGAATCTCATCTAATAGGAGCGTTCGCTGCGCATCACATTGTTTTTTCAATGCAAGCAAGTGATCATTGACCGTCTTGGCCGCATTGGCAACCTGTTTGTTAACATTGTTATACGCACGATTAATCTCAAGAAAAGGTGACTTGTACAAATCGGCGGAGAACATTTCACGTGCTCGATCGACAAGGTTGTGTGCCTCATCAATCAGCAACACGGTCTGTTTTTTCTGTTCTTCGAAAAATCGTTTCAAGGACACACGTGGGTCGAAAATGTAATTATAATCACAAATTATTGCATCGGCGGCATAAGCCACATCAAGGGAAAATTCAAATGGACAAACTGTATGCTTACGTGCATATCGTTCAATTGTCTTTCGGTCAATTAGTTTTTCGTTTGCTAGTATATCGATGACAGCGCCGTTAATCCGGTCATAATAACCATCTGCAAACGGGCAAAAATCCTTTTGGCAAATCGTCTTATCTTGAAAGCAAACCTTATCTTTAGCGGTGATTGTCACGGCGTTCATGCACAGGCCTTGTTGTTGCATGAGCGTGAATGCTTCTTCGGCAGTCTCACGCGTAATCGTCTTTGCTGTTAAATAAAAAATGCGCTGTGCATGACCTTCGCCAATTGCTTTCACAGCGGGAAAGGTAGTTGAAATCGTCTTGCCGATTCCGGTCGGTGCTTTGGCAAACAGCCCCTTTTTATCTTTAATCGTTTTGTACACAGCACCTGCAAGTTTTCGTTGGCCATCTCGATACGCATCAAATGGAAACGCCAGCTCCTTCATGCTTGTATCTCTTTCTTCCCGATGCTTGACCATTAAAGAAGCATAGGGGAAATACGCCTCGATCGTTTCCATCATAAAAGCTTGGAGCTCATCGTGGCGGAAGCTTGTTCTAAAATGCTTTTTTTCTTCTAAATCAACATGCACATAAGTTAACTGAACATCCACCTCACTGAGCTGATGGTCGACTGCATACATATAGGCATAGCATTTAGCCTGTGCCCAGTGAACGGGATACGTGTCTGCTGTAATGGCCTGCAAGTCGCCCGATGTTGACTTGATCTCATCCACAGTCACCCGGTCATCCGCAAATAACAGCCCGTCACATCGCCCATCGATCACAAAGGTTAATCCCTCGTAAGGAATCTCTGCACTAACGTAATATTCTTTTTCATCGCTATCATTGTACGTCCGTTGAACCTTCTGGTGTGCTTTCGTTCCATCAAGTAACGTGCTGCTCGTCCGGAATCGGGAATCAATACTGCCGGAGCTATAGACGTACTCTACTAATGAGCGGACAGAGATAGTTATTTTATCTGGCATGAGATCACCTGTTCTAGTGTTTTTTTCTATTATAACATGTTGAGTAATGATATTTTATGTGCAGTTTTACAGTCTATTATATGATAGTTAAGATTACAAAGCATAAATAATCAATAAATTTAATTGAGAACCGTTATCACTTAGTGTATATTAGATAGTAACAATACATAATGGAGTAAAGGGGATTATATAATGCAAATTTACTGGACTAAAGTAAATAAGATTATTCAAGAAACGCCTGAGGTTAAAACGTACATGCTCGACTGTCCGAAAGAATTTACATGGGAAGAAGGTTCTCACACCCACTTCGCACTGCAGGGTTTTAATGCCGGAGATAAACCTAACCGCAGCCTGATTCGACATATGTCTATCTCTACTTTACCGCACGAAGATTCAATCGGTATAACAACACGCATCAAAGAAGAGTGCTCTGAGTTTAAGACGATTTTAAGAAATCTTGAAGTCGGCAATGAAGTTGCAATATTTAAAACGCATTCAAATGTACCGCTTAAAAGAGAAGATAAAAATGTTTACCTGCTATCATCAGGTGTAGGCGTGGCAACTTTTAGACCGCTTGTACTTGATTATTTCGAACGTGCTGACAACGTCAATCAAATTCATTCCTTGAATATCGACTCATCAAAAGATTTCTTATTTACTAATATTTTCAATTCCGCACCTGACAAGAAGTTCACGTCCAAGTTCGTCGATAACCGTAATGACTATTATGAAGAAGTAAAAAACCTTGCTGCAGACAAGGATGGAATCTTCTATATAGTTGGCAGTGACGAGTTCCTCGTTCAGAATATTGAACTACTTCGTGAGCAGGGCATTAAGCCGGAACAAATTATGCTCGACAAGCATGAAAAACAACTACTAGAATTCTTGTGACATTTTAAGTGAGACAAAGTATTTCTGTAAAATATTAAATAGCTGTTTCATAGAGCCAAAATATACAGTGTTTTATTATGAAAAAGTATATTTTGGCTTTTTGTAATTCTTGGCTATATAAAATCTGGACGTTGATTAACAAATGTCTTGTTTTATTAAAATCACTATTGAAATCGGTTACAATGTAGTTGGGATTTTAGAATGGGGGATGGATATGGAGTACGATGTTATCGTGGTTGGAGCGGGTCTTGCTGGGTTAGTTGCAACAGCAGAAATTGCAGATGCTGGAAAAAAGGTATTACTACTTGATCAAGAACCGGAAGCATCATTTGGAGGACAAGCATGGTGGTCTTTCGGAGGTTTGTTTCTTGTAGATTCACCTGAGCAACGTAGGATGGGGATCAAAGATTCAAAGGAATTAGCTTGGCAAGACTGGCTCGGAACTGCTGGGTTTGACCGGGATGCTGACGAGGACTATTGGGCAAGAAAGTGGGCACAGGCTTATGTAGATTTCGCTGCTGGAGAAAAACGTTCCTGGCTACAAAGTATGGGGCTCAAATTTTTTCCGGTTGTCGGATGGGCAGAGCGTGGTGGTTATTTAGCGGACGGTCATGGTAACTCTGTACCACGATTTCACATTGTGTGGGGCACAGGTCCTGGGATTGTTGCGCCGTTTGAACAACGAGTTAGGGAGCATCTGAAAAGTGGGGCGGTAGTATACAAGCCACGTCATCGTGTCGATCAGCTTATAAGTAGTAATGGAAGGATTGTTGGAGTCAATGGAGCTGTTCTTGCTACAAGTAATGCAGCTCGTGGTGAAGCAAGCTCTAGAGAGGCAATTAATGAATTTGAGTATAGTGCACAAGCTGTGCTTGTTTCAAGCGGTGGATTAGGTGGTAATCCAGAACTCATTCGTAAAAATTGGCCGAGTCGACTCGGTAATCCTCCCGAGCAGATGATCTCCGGTGTACCAGAACATGTCGATGGCCGTATGCTGTCAATTACCGAAGAAGCGGGAGGTCGAATCGTTAACCGCGATCGCATGTGGCACTATACAGAAGGAATAAAAAATTGGGATCCTGTGTGGAAAAATCATGGTATTCGAATACTGCCTGGACCGTCATCGCTTTGGTTAGACGCAAAAGGAAATCGCTTTTCTGCCCCGAACTTTCCAGGATTCGATACATTGGGCACGCTAGAAGCTATTCAAAAAACAGGATACAGCTATTCTTGGTTTATTTTGACACGAAAAATTATTGAGCGTGAATTTGCGTTATCGGGTTCAGAGCAAAATCCTGATTTAACAGGAAAAAGTATTAAAAAGGTGCTAGGTCGAGCATTACCTGGTGCACCAGGACCAGTACAAGCATTTATGGATAAGGGGGAGGACTTCATTATTGCAGATAATTTGCCTGAACTTGTTTCTGAAATGAACAAATTAACTGGTGATAATCTTCTGCAAGTTGATGAAATTGAGCGGCAAATACAGGCGCGTGATCGTGCTATAGATCATACGTTCACGAAGGATTTGCAAATAACAGCAATCCGAGGAGCGCGTAAATACCTTGGTGATAAATTGATTCGAGTTGCATCTCCTCACAAAATACTGGATTCAAAAAATGGACCGTTAATTGCTGTCCGGTTAAATATCGTTAGTCGGAAAACATTAGGTGGCTTGCAGACAGATTTATCAGGAAGGGTGTTAAGTTCTGCCGGTGAACCTATTCCCGGTTTATATGGTGCAGGAGAAGTAACTGGATTCGGTGGGGGAGGACTGCACGGATATAGAGCACTAGAAGGAACATTTCTTGGAGGCTGCCTCTTTACAGGACGCGTAGCAGGACGAGCGATAGTAAAACAACTGCAATAATGCCTGGGAAAAGCAACCAATCAAGCTTAGTATTGAAGTAGCTGTATTTCGTTTTAGCGGACAATTAATTGCTAGTCTTATATAGCATAGTATATTATCATGAAGGTATAACTATGAAACTATAACTATGGTAAAAAATCTAGTAATTATTAAGCTGAAATTCGAGACCAAGTAGGAGTTATTTAGAATGAAATTAAGTTTAAGGGCGTATGTTGCTGTAATCTTTGCAATTATAATTATTGTTTTAACAACCGTTTTGAGTATTAGTATTGGTAGACAGTCAAGCGAAAAGGTCGAAACTGAAATAGGTAATGCGTTGTCTACGACTGCCTTCCAAATGGCAGATAAACTAGACTTTTTTATGTGGTCAAGAGCAGGAGAAGTTGACATAGTAAGTCAACTTAAGGATATAAAAAACCAGGAAGACACAGAAGCAATACAAAATTTGTTAGAACAGTTACAAGAAAGTTTTACGGCTTTTTCTTGGGTAGGTTTAACAGATATTGATGGCAATGTTCTTGTTGCTACAGATGATATCTTAGAGGGAGCTAATATTTCACAACGCCCTGTATTTTATGAAGCGCTTGATGGTAATTTTATCGGAGATGTACATGATGCTGTTCTACTATCGGAATTGCTTCCCAACCCTACCGGAGAACCAATTCAGTTTGTAGATATTAGTAAAGCGATCACTGGAGAAGACGGAGATACTGTCGGGGTTTTAGCAACCCATCTAAGTTGGGAATGGGCTCGTCAGGTGGAGGCAAGTATCATTGAACCTTTAGAACAGAAATTTGAAGGTGCAGAGATATTTATCGTAAATAAAAATGATAATGCTGTGTTGTTAGGTCCTGATAAGATGGTAGGCAAACCGCTCGAATTAGAAAGTATTCGTCGTGCCCAACAGCAGCAAGAAAATAACGCGATCATCGAAACATGGCCAGATGGAGAAAATTATCTAACTGGATATGCATATGGAACTGGATATCAAGAATATGAAGGGCTAGGTTGGACGATCTTAGTTCGCATACCTGAAGAGATCGCTTTTAAACCGGTACAAGAACTGCAAAAATCGATAGTATTAAGCGGAATTGTATTAACGATTATATTCTCTGTGGTCGGTTGGTATGTTGCTGGATTCGTAACCAAACCATTGCAGCGGATTACAACTTCAGCAAGACAATTAAGAACAGGAGAAAAGGTAGAAATACCATTTTTCCGTGGCATAAAAGATATTGAAATATTATCGTTAACGTTACGTGAGCTAGTAACGTCACTTATTCAAACAATCTCGGAACTGAACAAAATGGAAGACCTTGCGAATCATGATAAATTAACAGGACTTCCAAACCGGATTGCTTTGGAGCGAATCATCGATGATGCTACCGAAAAAGCAAAAGAAACAAACAATACACTAACATTTTTGTACATCGATCTCGATGGCTTTAAACAAGTAAATGACATTCATGGTCATGACATTGGTGATGAGCTACTGCAAGAAGTAGCGAAGCGAATCACAGCTACGATTGATGAAAATGATTATGCATTTAGACTTGGTGGCGATGAGTTCTTAGTCATCTTGTCAGGCAAGGAAAAGCAGGAATATGCGCAGGTAGCAAAGAATATTGTTAATAATGTTGGTAATCCGTATCAGCTCAAATCAAACACAATAACCGTAGGATCTAGTATTGGAGGAGCAATCTGGCCTGACCATGACGATAATCCTACGACGGTAATTAGTTATGCGGACCAAGCCTTATACGAGTCGAAACGAACAGGAAAAAACAAGGTGACTTTTAGAAGTAGTAATGATTAACATTTTTTATAAAGGAGATCGGTCCATATGAGCAATAGGAAAATGGAGCTTCAACAAGCTATCGAAAGCATTGCAAAAAAAGAGAGTTTTTCAGGTGTTAGTTATGCAAAGGAAGCGGGGGATGTACTTGCTGCGTCTTCCTTTGGCTTTGCTAACCGATCGGACCAACGATTGAATGCCGTGACTACTCGCTTTGGGATTGCTTCTGGTTGCAAGTTGTTTACAGCAATTGCAATTTGCCAGCTAGTTGAGGCGGGGAAATTAACTTTTCAGGCGAAACTTAATGATTGTTTGGCAATTGAATTTCCGCATTTTGACAACGATATCACCGTTCATCACCTATTAACACATACAGCTGGCATTCCAGATTATTTTGATGAAGCGGTAATGGATGATTTTGAGGATCTTTGGAAGCAGACACCTATGTATCTATTAAAGGAATTACAAGATTTTTTACCGTTATTCCAAGAACAAAAGATGATGTTTCGTCCAGGAGATAAATTTCATTATAATAATGCAGGTTTCATTATTTTAGGCTTAATTGTTGAGCAACAATCAGGTTTACGCTTCACTGACTACGTGGATAAGCATATCTTTAAGCGCTTCGGCATGAAGGATTCGGGCTATTTTTCCATGGACAAGCTTCCTCCTAATACAGCTTACGGCTACATTGATGAAGAAGACGGGACATGGAGGACCAATCATTACTCCATCCCAATTAAAGGTGGAGCAGATGGTGGAGCTTATACTGCGGCCCAGGATATAATCAAGCTGTGGGAGGCTTTGTTTCATAATGAAGTCTTAAGCAAAGAAATAACGGATACGTTGTTAACACCCCATGTCCGTGTAAATGAAGGCGTTCATTATGGCTACGGTATCTGGATAAATAGTAACGAGTCTGACATTACCAAATTCCATATCATGGGCTATGACCCTGGTGTAAGTTTCCATGCTGCTTATTACCCTAAGTCGGATACCAAGGTTGCAATCTTATCAAATAAAAGCAATGGTGCTTTTCAGGTGATGCAAGCTATAGAAAGTTATATTTAGAACTAGTACATAAGGCAAACTAAATGCATTTGGGTGTATTATAATTTAGGTTGCTTTTTATGGATTACGGTCTCTGAAATGTACCGCCTCTGCCATGTTATATACAATTGTTGTCACGGAATTTCATTATTATTGAATAGTATCGTTGTACTGCGACACTAATTTACATTTTGTGATATTATCATTAAACAGTTATTCTTTTTTCAGGCTCCTCTCCCAGAGTCGGTTTAGGCCGAGGTCCAAAGCGATACCCCAGCGAAAACAGTAGGAAAGGGAGTTGTAGTTATGAAAGAAATGTTTACGAGTCTTAAAGGCTTACAAGTAGTGCTTCAGGTAATAACTCTACTTGTAAATATTGCTGTCTTCAGTAACTCCATCGCTGGGGTGCCTGGAAAAGTAAATAACTTCGAAACATAGCCCTTCACACCTTTTTTGCTTAGCGTTCTGAGTCAAATAAGGGGTTCACTATTAAATGATCGCCTTAGATGATTTGTTTAACTGTGCAGTTGGAGCAAGCAAAGAATCCTATTATAACAAAATGGCTTGTTCAACATACACGATAGTTTAGGAGCATTTGTTCACAAACTTTTTACAGGAATCTTGCACGTATCTTTAATAAGAGGTAGAGTCAGGAAAATGCGGATTTACAACGATAAGGAAATTCCAAACTAAAAAGCCCAACTTCTCTGCAAAACAAAATAGAGAAAGTGAACTTTTTAGTTACTTCATTATTTTTTATTTGAACTAATATAAAACTGCTAAGTTGATTTTTCAGCTCAGCTATTTATTGAATTCATTAACTGGAAGTAGTATTCATGTTTATGAGTCTTATTTAGGTTATACCATGAATGTAATGCATCTGGTGTAAATACATCTATTTTTTTCAGTACCTCGAATGCAAATTCTAGAGGAGCTATTCCTGATGCAGTAACTAAATTCGCATCAGATACCACAGATCCCAACTCATAGAACTTTTCTCCTTTATAGTTAGGACATACCATTTTAGTATATTCTAAGTTATTACTTGTATGCTTTCTAGTATCTAAGTATCCCATATTCGCGAGGCCCTCAATTGCACCACAAATTGCAGCAACATTAGTGCCAAGCTTTAAAGCTTGGCCAATTCTTTCCAAGATAGGTTGATGAATTTCTTCACTCCAAGTAGTCCCTCCTGGTAAAATTAAAAGATCATTACTCTCAAGAGCACATTCATCAAGGGAAATGTCTGGTTTTATGTTAAGTCCTCCCATAGTAGTAATCATTTCTTTATTAGCTCCTACTGTAATTACTTTTAAAGTTGCTAACTCTTTTTTGAAATATCTTCCTGAGTTTAGTTCAGCAATTAAATATCCATATTCCCAGTCCGACATTGTATTAAATACATATAGAAAAACTTTTTTTGTTTGCATCCAATAACACTCCAATCACAATTGATATAGCCAACTATAACATTACTACCCTGACACCTAGCGTCAGGGTAGTAATCAATTTTGATGAAATGTTATTAATTCCGACAAAACTTCAATCATTCTTTTCTTAAGACTTATTGGCTCAATAACTTTAATAGATTTATTGTACGGTAAAAGTAAATAAGGTACATATGTATGTATCATATCTTTTTCAAGAAGAAATACTGCTTGATTTGAAGTCTGTTCTTGTAAATAATGTCCTAAAAACCAATGTTGGCAAATATCAGCCAATACACTTTTATTCCCACTAATAACCAAAGAAATAATCCCTTCCTTATCTTCTATAGTCGGAAGAAGATTTTCCATAAAAAAGTCACGTGCCGAAAAATTTTCTGGCTGGTTAAACTTATTTTCGGTTAGCATTAGACTTTCAATTCGATCTACTCTAAAACTACGGTTATCATTCCTGAGGTAACAAAATCCAATCAAATACCACTTATTATTCCAATAGATAATTTTGTATGGATCGACCAATCTATAATTTAATTGCTTTTCGCCACTTTTATGGTAAAGAATTTTTACTGAGTACCCGTCAGCTACGGCCAGCTCCAACTCCTTCAAAAAAGGTTCCATAGAGAATGAACTTAATCGACTTATTACTTCAAGACTGGTTAAATGTTGGTTTATCTTTGTCTCCTGCTCTTGATTTGAGTATTTACTTAGTTTTGTAATGGCTCTATTTAAAGCTTCGCCTCCATAATATCCGGCTTCTTCTGCAAAAACAGCAGCGTGAAATAGTGAAGTTTGCTCCTCAAAATCAAAAAAAAGAGGAGCCTCAATAAAATTGTTCAATAAAGTGTATCCACCGTTATGTCCTGGTTCTGAAATTATGGGTACGCCACTTGTCGAAATTGTATCAATATAACGATACACAGTCCTTATATTCATCTCTAACTTTTCTGAAATTTGTTTTGCAGTAATTTTTTCACCTGAACGAAGCATCCATAGAATTGCTAACATATTGTCAATTTTAGGCATATAATTTCACCTCTATATGAAATTTATTTTCGATTATATATTTCCGATTTTTGTTATAACTCATCAACTGTTCCTTTCCGATAGCTTTCTATAAAAATAGGATCTCCAACTATATCATCTTGCCCGATAACGAACCATGTTTCCTTCCAATCTCCGTTATTAGAGCCAACTAGTGATTGCTCTTCAATATCAACTCTGTAACCTGATTGTTCATTCTCTAGTTGTGAATTTGCAAAGATAAGGAGTTTGTTTCGATAGTTATAACGTGAAGTATTTTAAACCCGATGTACTTCTGTTAATTATACGAACGAGGCAGTGTGAAGATGTCCGGCATTGAGTGGCCATATAAGCACTTATTTCGCCTGAAATTACAATTATTATGATTTGACGGCCATCACGGCTCTTATTTATCAATAACAGCCTAATGAAACAACTAATTCGCTCAATTAAGTGCCCTGATGGCCGCACAATTCTAATAATACCTATTTTGTCACAGATAAGCGCACTAGTGGCCATCAGCAACTTATCGACCAGGAGGGTACACGGTCTGGATTAGAAATATATTCAAAGCTGAGGAAAGAAACACCATTCCTCGAATATATAAATCAATTTTCTTCGTCCGATGTGTCGCTGTAGTTGCTTCCTTGACCAGCGTTTGCTCATTCGCCACGGAAAGGGCGTATTTTTCCACAGCGCCTGTTTAACACTTAGCTAAAATATGAATTCTAAAAAACAATTATTTTAAATACTTCTTAATTTTTTTCAGTCCGTTTTTAGCATTAGGATAACGTAACGACATATCAAATAAATTCGTCTGCTTCATTACACTTTTCTGATGGGAAAATGTATCAAAACTGCTTTTTCCATGATATGCTCCGTGTCCACTTGTCCCTACACCTCCAAATGGTAAATAAGGGGTGGAAAGGTGATATAAGGTATCATTTATACAGCCTCCGCCAAACGAAACATTTTCGAGAATCTTTTCTTCAACTTGATCATTTTCAGTGAAAAGATATAATGCTAATGGATTTGGATGCTGACTAATACCGGTTATGACTTCAGATAACTCACCATATTCCATGGCCGGAAGAATTGGGCCGAAAATCTCATCTTTCATGATCGGGTCATCCCAGGTAATTGTTGTTAGAACAGTTGGTTCGATACTCAGTTCCTCTTTATTGCTATTACCACCTATAATAGTTTCTCCATTTGTTAGATATGCGCTTAAACGATTAAAGTGCTGCTCGTTTACGATATGTGTGTAATTTTCATTTTCCAAAGGATTGTTTCCGAAGAAATCCTTTATTACCGCACGCAACTCTGTTAACAATTGCTCTTTTACGTTTTTATGAACATAAAGATAATCAGGGGCGATACAAGTTTGGCCAGCGTTTGTAAATTTCCCCCATGCTATTCGTTTAGCGGCTAGCTTTATATTCGCATCTTCATGAACGATGCACGGACTTTTTCCGCCTAATTCTAACGTGACGGGAACCAAATTTTCTGCTGCTGCTTTCATAACGATTTTTCCGACAGGTACACTGCCTGTGAAAAATATATAGTCAACATTACTACTTAAGAGTGCTTGACTTGTCTCAACGCCACCTTGAACAACTGCAATATATTTCTCGGGAAATAATTCGGCAATAATGTTTTGTAACACTTGTGACGTTTTTGGTGTGAATTCAGACGGCTTAATGATCGCACAGTTCCCTGCTGCGATTGCACCAAGCAGTGGAGCAACTGCTAACTGGAAAGGATAATTCCAAGGAGCAATAATTAACGACACTCCGTAAGGCTCTGGGTAAATGAGGCTTTTCGTACCAATATGAGTAATCGGTTTTTTTACTTTCTTGGGCTTTGCCCATGCGCGCAAACGACGCTCAATAAAAGATATTTCCTGTAAAGTAAATCCTATTTCTGTTGAATAGGCATCAAATGCTGATTTATTTAAGTCTTCTTTCAAAGCAGCGAGTAGCGCATCTTCATGCTGTTTAATTCCGGTTTTTAATTTATCCAATGCTTCTAATCGAAACGCAACGTCTTTTGTTGTGTTCGTGTTGAAAAATTCCTTTTGTTCATCGATTAATGATTGATAATTTTCCATCATAATCCCTCTTTTACAGATTTGATTTCCTAAACCGTTTTATGAAGCTAATACAATAAGTGTATAATACAGTAGCCCTTAGCGTCTATTATAATAGTCGTTTTGCAGGAAAACGGATCCGTAATATCGAATTAGTTATTGTTAGCATAGAAGAAAGGATGAAACGCTATGAACAAATTTTGTACGTACGGAAAATTTGTTGCCCATGAGGGTAAACGTGATCAATTAGTTGAGATATTATTACAAGCAGCCGAGTCATTAGAGAGCTTGGATGAATGCCATATGTATGCGGTGAACATCTCCGAAGATGAACCGAATGCTGTATGGGTAGTGGAGTTTTGGCAGGATGAAGCGGCACACACTGCATCACTTTCGTTGAAATCAACGAAATCTCTGATTCAACAAGGGCGGCCATTAATCGCTGCAATGGAAGGAAATAGACTAAGCGTGATAGGTGGGAAAGGTATATAATCCAGTGTTGCTAAATGCAGCCTGAATTAACATAGTGTAAAATTCAGGCTGCATTTGCTAGGTAGAGAGCATCGTTTTGCTGCTTCGATTGTAAATCACCCATGCAATCCCCAATAGTATAAGTAGAATTCCAGCAACATAGTAGACAATTGTCAGGCTAAAATAATCAATCAAAACAAACGATATGAGAGGGCCTAATGCAGCACCAACATCAACGACTACCGTATGGAAGG
The DNA here is from genome assembly GCF_045635475.1 of Radiobacillus sp. PE A8.2. Classification (NCBI taxonomy): domain Bacteria; kingdom Bacillati; phylum Bacillota; class Bacilli; order Caryophanales; family Bacillaceae; genus Radiobacillus; species Radiobacillus sp. PE A8.2. The sequence continues at coordinate 40,236 of NZ_JBJGXI010000040.1, forward strand.
TAATTACCTTTACTTTATCTGACTGAGCAGCAGCAGTTGTAGCTAATGTATCCGTAGTTGTAACAAAGATTGTAGACATAAGCTGAAAGCATACTAATAGTATAATAACGATGATCATAGATTGAAAGCTAGCAATGAATAGTAGCAACATTCCCCCTCCAAATAAGGGCAACAATAAAACGCGCAAAAATGAAGCAGTTGAATCAAGCCATCTCCCCACTAATGGAGCAACAAAAGGGTCCCAACCCCAGCGAATTGCTTGCATAAATCCTGCTAAACTAGCAGCACCGATCGTTATATGAAAGAAGGACCATTCGTTAACATAGCTTCGGTCTATTAACTGACTAAGTGTCGAAGCAAATAGACCAAATACAATAAATCCCATCACCATACCTGTTGCAAGTACCATCGCTACAGAAGAAGTTAACCAAGATCGGTGATGTGATTTACTTTTATCATCTCGGGATGTTTTTGTAGCTGGGATAAGAAAATGAACCAAAGGTAATGCGATTAATCCTACAAATGCAAATAAGCTGCAAACAAAATTAACCGAGGTAACTTCAATTAAAATTCCTCCTGCTAACATACCTGTTAACCCACCAATCCCCCATAGACCATTATACATCCCTACATATCTTCCTCGATTCGTATTTGTGGTAACATCGATAATCGTTAAATATCCACCAAGGCGAAGCAGAGACCAAGCACACCCCCATAACGCGCGCATGATAAAAAGTATCCAAAAATCGTTGAATATGCCATAAGACAGGGTGGTGATTATAGCTAAGAATACGGCAATAAAAATACCAGTCCGTAAGTTGAAACGTTGATAAAAAAGACCGACAAGCGGGTTTATAGGTAGTCGTATAAAGCGATTGATCGAGAGTAGTATACCAATTTGCCAGACGGCGGTAAGACCGAACTCTTTCCAATATAAGGGTAAGACTATTAAGAGCATCGAATCTCCGATAATTGCTAAAGCAGTAATTAGTGCAATACCAATCACTTTTTGTTTAGAAGCTAGTTGCATGTGTTTTCCCTCCTATGTGTATTGTACTTTTTTAAAAGAGGAAAAAAAGTGTATACTTAGACCTATAAAATTTCCCCTTTTGAGCAGGAGGTAATATCGTTGAAACTTTTGGATCATTATCAAATACTCGTACAATCATTTAAGCAACAAAATAAGGATATTCCTATTACATTACCAAGCCTTTCCGAGAAGTTATCATGTTCGATTCGAAACACAAAGATAGTCATCAGACGGCTGGAGGAAATCGGTTGGATTGCATGGGTTCCTGGAAAAGGAAGGGGTAATTACTCCAAGATTAAGCTATTAGCCAATTTAGACAAGCTGGTAATTGATGAAGCAATGCAACTCGTTGGCATGAAGACCATTGATGAATCAATTGCACATGTCAAAAGCTATGGAGTGAGTCATCAGCAGCAACAAGAATTCATTCATTGGTTATTTTTCACATATAGCAGGCAGCAACAAGATTATCAATCTGGAATGGATCAACTTCACTTCCCATCGTATCGGCCGTTACCGATACTAGATCCGAATTTAGTAAATCGTCGTTCGGAGAATCACGTGATGAGACATTTATATAACCAACTTATTAAATACGATGAAAAACGAAACGAGCATGTTCCCGAATTAGCACACCACTGGGAACACAATGATGATTATAGCGAATGGCTGTTTCACTTAAGAAAAGGTGTAAGTTTTCATGATGGAACTGAACTGACTGCTGCGGATGTTTGTTATAGCTTTAAACGGCTCCAGTCACCGAATTCCGCGTACCAATGGATCGTTGCCTTGATGAAAAGTGTAACAGCTGTATCTCCATACAAAGTAAAGTTTACGTTTCAAAGGTCTATACCTAATTTTCTTCATGCGGTATCTTCGCTAGGGGGAAGTATAGTCAAAAACGGCTCGTGTGATAAAAACAATCTACTGCCAATTGGTACAGGCCCTTTTAAGGTAGTTGAAAATTCGAGTGATAAATTAACTTTAGAAGCATTTGATCCTTACTTTCACACGCGTCCCCACTTGGATAGAATTACGATGTATTTTTTTCCAGAACTTTATGATAATCAAAAAATGCTAGGCGAAGCGGATGATGATCGGATAAACTTTTACCAATATCCTTATCAAACGGCAACTTCGACAGATTTTAATCAAGTTACCGTTATAGACCGTGGTAGTAAGGTGCTAAGTTTAAATCGAAAAAGAGGGATCTTGTCTAGGGACACTATGCTTCGTGAGGCGATCTTTCACGTTCTCAATCCTAATGATCTAATTGATGAGTTGAAAGGTAATCGATTTACCCCAGCGTCTAGAATGGTGAGTGGTGAGGAAACCGATCATTCATTAGTACGCGACAGTAGTATAGGCAGGGATTGTTTAAAGAAGAGTAATTATAATGGAGAGGTGTTACAGCTTTATAGTTATACGGGTGCAGGCAATGAACAGGATGCGGGCTGGATGAAAAAGCGGCTACATGAAATGGGTATTAATATTGAGCTACACATTCTTCCCTACGATCAATTATATAAGCTGTTGTTAGGAGAAATATCTGATTTGTTGCTAGGGGAGCAATTAGCTGACGAAAATATAGCCTACATGTATATGGCAGCTTTTCAAGGCAGTCACAGTCTCCTATCTCATCATTTAGCGGAACAAGATAAACAAGGAATCGCGACGTTAATCTCACAAAACCAGACTGAAAAAGAATTCATTTCATCATTGAAGCAGGTTGAGGAGCGGTTGTGCAACCAGTATGGACATATCCACATATATCGATTGAAGCAATATGCTATTTATCCTGATTATGTAGAGGATATCCATATTAATGCACTCGGTTGGGTTGATTATACGAAGCTTTGGTATAACAAATAATCTGGATTAGTGTCAGGTAAGAAACACAGTGGAGCTCATGCTTAAAACAAGTCGGGTGAAGAGCGACTTGTAAGCATTAAAGCATGAGCAATTTATTCGATCTCTTCTTCGAAATAAAAAGTGTTTGGTTTTTCTTTCATAGTATAAGAGTAGCGCTTCATATTGTCTACGTACATCATTTTGTTAATGGTGACGGTTTCTCCAGTAGATTTAATACGAACAACTTGATCTTTTTGAAATTTGTTTTTCATTTGGGTACCTCACTGTATTTTATTGAATACTATTGCTCAGGACGCCTGAGTATCCTTAATAGAATTGTATCATACAAATCATATTCCTTTCCATCTTTGGACGAACTATACACACTTGTACTTAGTACTGGGTGGTATTATCTGCTAATAAAGGGTATAATATATGGAAAGGGGAAAAAACCCTTGGTCTTCTGGTGTATAGACTCGCCGGTAGAGGGTGTGAGACAAACACAGAAAGGATGACCATTAATGAGCGAATTATTGTATCAAGCAAAAGCTGGAGATGGATTTAAAATGAAGGTGAATAGAAGGAATTCATTCTTCAATACGCCGAAAGAGGCTGTATCTGAAGCTTTAGCATGGAAAGAAAAAATGGATGAGCGGTATAATAACCTGATTGAGTGGGATTATAATGGGAAAATGGCAGGCTCGGTAAGTAAGTTTAAATTTTTAAAAGGATATCTGAAAGGTGATCGTAAATCTACTCCTTTTTATTTGCAGATTGTAACTGTAGATAATGAAAAAGATGAACTTAATGCCGTATCACCAAAGGAACCAACAACTGTTTCAACGAAGGATAAGAAGATGTTAAATAAGGTAGTCAAGCTACTTAAATAACATACTAGTGCAAATTTCTGCAAAAACGTCATCTATATCATAGATGGCGTTTTTTTTAATTAGAGGCTGTTTTCTAAAAGATTGTAATTGCGTAAAATACCTAGAATCCGACGTAGCGAGTCGGACAGCCGCTGTAGAAAATACGCTTTCCACGGGGCGGTGGTTAGTCGCTAACGGTCACCACTGCACTTATCTGTGACAATATAGGCAATATTAGAATTGTGCGGCCATCAGCGCGCTTATTTGAATAAAATCCTTGCTGTAGTATGCTATTTTTAGTAAATAAGGTCTGTGGTGGCCGCCAAATCATCATAACTGGTATTTTACGTGAAATAAGGTCTCCTGTGGCCGCTAAAAGTTTTTTAGATTCTCGATCTAAAAATCCTGTCAGGCTTCCAGCATTCCCGGCGGAAATTACGAGCACTACGCAGAATTTTATTTCAATTATAAAGTTTAAAAAGCAACAAACTATGCGAATAGAGGCTAAAAAATATTAGTTCAATTATATTAGTTATAAATCTGGCATAACAACGAAACTTAGATTTAGGAGGTGGTTGTTGTGCCAGGTTGGGTACAGGCGACTATATACTTTGTTGCTGCTGTTACGTTATTAAGAATTGGTGGAAAACGAACAATTTCTCAAGCGACACCAAGTGAAGTGGCTATTATGATAGGAATTGGCACGGTATTGGTACACCCTCTAAAATCTGAAAGTTCCTGGATCAGCATATACCATGGTGCTTTAATAGTGTTAGGGTTGTTGATTACAATTGAAGTGAATGGGGATTTAGGTGTTGAAACTTTTCCAGAACAGTCATTTGCGACCAAGCAAGACATAGAAGAGTTAAAAAACGCTATAAAACTAATAGGGAATTCGGTAAATGCACCTGTTTTCTTCTATACAAATTCTAGTGATAAGGAAGATAATCTTTTTCATCAAGTAGAGGATGTTCAGCATGAAGATCCCTTGCAATAAATGGTTTGCAGTAACAGACACTTAGGTCTAATTTAGAAAAATAGGAAAGGGAAAGCATCGAATACTTTCCCTTGATAGCTATTGTAGATCGTTTAACATTGCTTCAATAGCATGCGCAACACCGTTTTCTTTGTTTGTTGTTGTTACATAATTACACATTTTTTTAATTGCTACATCAGCGTTACCCATTGCGACCCCACGACCGGCAGCTTTGAGCATTGATACATCATTAAAATTGTCACCAATTGCCATGACATCCTTCATATTAATTCCAAGTTTGTTCGCTACTAGCTCTAAGGCAATTCCTTTTTGAGCATCAGGGTGGTTAAATTCAAGGTTATCATAACCTGATGAGGTTATCGCGAGTTCACTTTCTGATTGTAGTTGTTCTTTCACGCTCTGCAAGTTATTTTTGTCTAAAGAAAAAGCAAGAACTTTATAAACCTCAATATCATCTTGAGCAAGAACAGTATCATAATTCTCTACTATACTTATTGTTTCATTTTGGAATCGTTGCTCCGCGTGTTTTCGCACTTCCGAAGCATCCAAATCAGGGTTTGCCGATGTGAAAATATCGATCACAACTTGAACAAACTTGTCCCTGTTGTTTGAAAAGCCACCTTTATTTGTAAATAATTCAAAATAGATGTCATGCTTTTCACAGGTATGTTGAATAAGCTTAGCGACGTTTTTCTGTAGAGGTACGCTGCGAGTTATTTCGCCGGTTTCGGTATAAATAACTGCACCATTTAGACTGATGATCGGACAGACTAAACCAACAGAATTTAACGGTTTTTTTGCCGATTCATAGGACCTCCCAGTTGCGACGATTACCTCGATACCACTTGCATTCGCTTTTTCGATGGCTTTAACGTTCTCAGGACTTATTTCATGTTCTTCATTTAATAATGTGCCATCTAAATCTGTAGCTATTAATTTCATTAAGTACGCTCCAATCTGAGTCAATTACAAAATCTACATTGACTAATCTAAATGCTTTTTCTAGTCTATCACAGCTTTGCTGAAATAGATCATCCATTTGAGTCAATTACATAATTACCTTACACTGCTATTTATATCAGCATATAGTTTAGAAACGGGTTAATTCAACTGTATGCGGATTTGAATTGCTAAAAATCAATATTATGGAATTTACTAATTTGAGTAAACATTCCATTAATTTCTAGTTAATTTTTATGATTCCAATATGACTAGATCGTTTTGAAAATGGAATAATATAGTCTGGAGTAAGTGGACAACTTATATGACATTTGTCATATAGGATTGTTGACGTTTATGACTTCTTTTACATACCGATTCGCTTTATGATTAGAATACAATAAAATGTTTTACTGGGAGGAACTTATGAGTAAACAAAAACAAGCTCAACTAAGAAAAGACGTTGCACCGTATGCAACTTCAAGTACAAAATCGAGTATTATGCAGATCATTAATACAATCCCGCCGTTTTTTATTCTTTGGTTCCTAGCCTATCAGAGCTTAGCAATATCTGTTTGGTTAACGTTTGCTTTAGCGATTGTCGCTTCAGGATTCGTTGTACGAACATTTATTATTTTTCATGACTGTGCCCATCAATCGTTTTTTAAAAATAAAAAAGCAAACCGTATTCTTGGAACAATAACAGGTGTGATAACGCATTTCGCATTTGAAAAGTGGAAACGAAGTCATTCCATTCATCATGCTACAAGTGGTAACCTCGATAAACGAGGAGAAGGAGATATTTGGGTAATGACTGTAGATGAATATGTAGCAGCTTCAACCAAGCTACGTTTCTTATATCGTCTATATCGAAATCCAATAGTAATGTTTGGGTTAGGTCCATTGTTACTATTTCTAGTTGAAAATCGTATGAATAGAAAAGGCGCGAAACGAAAGGAAAGACTGAACACTTATATTATCAATGTATCGATTGTTACGATCTATGCACTGTTAATTTGGGCGATCGGTTGGCAAGCATTCCTACTAGTACAAGCACCAATTTTATTTATAGCGGGAGCATTAGGGATATGGTTATTCTACGTTCAGCATCAATTTGAGGATTCTTATTTTGAGAATGAAGATGAGTGGGATTATGTCAAAGCGGCAGTAGATGGCAGTTCTTATTATAAACTTCCGAAAGTAATTGAATGGCTGACAGGTAGTATTGGATACCACCACGTACATCATTTAAGCCCAAGAGTCCCGAATTATAACTTGGAAAAAGCACATGTATCGACACCACCTTTACAAAAGGCTACAACGATCACGCTGCTTACCAGCTTAAAATCCGTTCGGTTCCGTTTATATGACGAGCAAAACAAGACATTCGTCAGCTTTAAAGATATAAAAAGTAAGTTAAAAAAACAAAGTAACGGGTTACAAATAAATAGCAGTAGAACAAGACTTCAAGACGAATAACTGCGATAAATCAAAAACCCTTCAGAAAATTACTGAAGGGTTTTTATAGTGAAAGGACTTTTTGATATAATCAAGAAGATTCGAAAGGAGTTCATATGCAAAAATGGTATCATATCTTTACAAAAAATACGGGTCTTAGCATATACATATTGGCATTCTTTTGTATTCTTCCTTTTTACTTTATATTCCGCACGTCAGAAATGTTAGAAATTGCAATAGGAATTCTGATGATTGTAGTGTTTTTTGTTGCCTATCGGTTGTCTTTTATATCTAAAGGTGGGCTCGTTTATATATGTTTAAGTATAGAAATGGCGATAAGCATCGTCATGACATTGTACTTTGGTTATGTTTATTTTTCTCTTTTCTTAGCCTTTTTTATCGGTAATATACAAAAAAAAGCCAGTTTTATCACTCTTTATGTGATCCATTTAGTGACAACAATAGTCGCGATTGTTTTTGGATTTATTACACAATTCGACACAATTTATCCACAATTACCTTTTATTCTTATCGCTGTTATTGGTGTAGTGCTCATGCCGTTTAATATGTATAATCACATTAAACATGAGAAGTTGCAGGAGCAATTAAAGGATGCAAACAAGAAAATCTCACAGCTTGATGTATTAGAAGAACGACAACGTATCGCCAGGGACCTCCATGATACATTAGGTCAGAAGCTCTCTTTAATTGGTTTGAAGAGTGATCTGGCTATAAAGTTATTATCAAAAAGTCCTGATTCAGCAAGAGCCGAAATGAGCGATATCAGTCAAACAGCTAGAACCGCTTTAAAAGAAGTGCGCGAAATGGTATCTGATATGCGTGGAGTAAGGTTAAAAGATGAGGTTGTTCACGTTCAACAAATACTAGAAGCAGCACAGATGGAGTACATAATAAACGGCAGCTCCGTAATGAAAAATAACACGCCGTTACTCGTTGAAAATGTGTTGAGTATGAGTTTAAAAGAAGCTGTAACCAATGTTGTCAAACATAGTGAGGCTAAAGTCTGCCATGTCAATATAAAACAGTCACCCAATGAAATAATCATAACCGTTAGTGATAATGGCATAGGTATGAACGATCATGCATCTCCTGTTGGCCATGGTCTTAGAGGAATGCGAGAACGATTAGAGTTTGTAAATGGAAACTTAGATATACAATCAAGAAATGGAACAACATTGACCATTCAAGTGCCAAATGTCATACAACAAACGAAAAAGGAGGGATTGTAATTGATTCGTATAGTAATTGCGGAAGATCAACGAATGTTGCTTGGTGCGCTTGCATCATTACTTGATTTAGAGGATGACATGGAAGTAGTTGGTAAAGCAAGGAATGGGGAAGAAGTGTTGGAATTAGTTAAAAACACGGATCCTGATATTTGTATTATGGATATTGAAATGCCTGTGAAGAGTGGTATTGATGCGGCGGAAGAGTTAAAGGGACATCGATGTAAAGTTATTATTTTAACTACTTTTGCAAGACCAGGTTATTTCGAACGTGCCCGTAAAGCGGAAGTTAGTGGCTATTTACTAAAAGACAGTCCAAGTGAAGACCTTGCAAACTCAGTACGCACTATTGTTGAAGGGCGACGAATTTATGCACCTGAACTAGTGGATATGGCCTTCGGTGACGAAAATCCATTAACAGAACGGGAAGAGCAAGTGATGAAACTGATGGCAGATGGAAAAAATACAAAAGAGATTGCTAGTGAATTATTTTTAACTAATGGAACGGTACGCAATTATATTTCTATTATTCTTGATAAGCTAGAGGTAAGCAACAGAATTGAAGCAGTTTCTCGCATTAAAGAGAAGGGCTGGTTCAAATAGTTCGAATAGGGATGTGTAGTGAAAATGAAAGGTATGATTCATCATATAGAAATTTACGTCTCCAACTTAGAGACATCGACTGCGTTTTGGGGTTGGTTGTTAGAAGAGCTAGGGTACAATGTTTTTCAGGAATGGGAAAATGGACAAAGCTGGAAAATAGAAGATACTTATATTGTATTCGTACAAGTGGAGGATCGTTTTCTTGATGTAGCTTACCACAGGTGTCGCGTCGGTTTAAATCATTTAGCATTTCACGCCACCTCACGTGAACAGGTCGACGAACTAACGCAGAAATTACGACAAAAAGAGATCCGAATATTATATGAAGACAAGCACCCATTTGCCGGTGGCAAAGATTACTACGCTGTCTATTTTGAAGACCCAGATAGAATTAAGGTGGAAGTGGTGGCACCATAGGCATAGAAAAGCGAAGGCGCCTTGATCACCTC
>NZ_JBJGXI010000041.1:0-48649 GCF_045635475.1 Radiobacillus sp. PE A8.2
GGTTTTACCTGAAAAATCTTTTAATCTATCAGTGATCGGTACACCAGCTGAAGAAACAACTGGCGGAAAGATACCAATGATTAAAGAAGGGGTATTTGAACAAATAGATGTTGCCATGATGTTTCACGCACATAGTGTTACCACTGCAAATAGGCCATGCATTGGAAGAACAGCTTTGGAATTTGAGTTTTTTGGTAAAACAGCACACGCATCCTCCTTCCCGTATTTAGGAATAAATGCATTAGATGGATTAATTTTAACGTATAACAATATTAACGCCTTAAGGCAACAGGTAAGAGAAGACGTTCGTATACATGGAATTATAATTGACGGTGGCAAAGTTAGAAATAGTATACCTGATTATGCGAAAGGAGAATTTTTTGTGCGAGCTCGTGATAAAGCGTATATGGAGGACATTGTTGAAAAGGTGAAAGCGTGTGCACATGGTGCTGCTAGAGCTACGGGAGCTAAGTTGAAAATTGGATCATCCATGCCTACCTATTTACCAGACATTCCTATTCCTTCACTTATATCTGCCTTTGAAGATAATTTAAGTTCTTTAGGCTTACAGGTAGACAAACTAGAACCACCTTTTAAACTAGGCTCTTCAGATTTTGGAAATCTAAGTCAACAGATTCCTTCCATCATGGGCTTTATTAATATCACATCGTCGCCAACGCACACACAAGCGTTTACAAATGCAGTAGGATCAAAGCGTGGGCAGGAGTCAATGATCCAAGCTGTAAAAGCCATGGCTATGACTACTGTCGATTTATACAAGGACCCGAATTTGTTAAACCGCATAAAACAGGAATTTGAAAACACTAACTCTAGATTAAAAATAGTATAAGAGATTCTGTTGCTAAGGGGAAATTTCTACGAGCTCCATCGAGCAATTTGGACCGGAACTATTTAAGAAACCAGCACCTACTAGTCAATGGAGATATACGAGGGTTAAGATGACCTGGTGAAGACCCTTATAGAATAAAATTTTCATAAATTAAAGAAGTGAAAAAATCTTGAATTCTAAAAAAAGCTGAGGGGAGTTATGAACATTGGACAAAAATAATAGATACAAAATTGGAATTGGAGTGGCAGATATAACACCTCCAAATGGTATCAGTATGCCGAGCCAAGGAAGTCCAGATATATTGGCGAAGGGAGCTTACATGCCACTTACTGCAAGGGTCATGACGATTGATGATGGTGAAAATCAGGTTGCATTCATCAGTGGTGAATTACTATATTGGGGGGATGAAAATATTGAGCGTATGAGAGAAATGCTTCACGAGCAATATGGATTAACAGCAGATAAATTAGTTTTCAATACCACTCATACACATAATGTACCAGCCCCTGATCCTGAATTAGAGATTTACGAGGATATTATTAAAAAAACAGTCGAACTCATTGCTAGGACTTTCTCAGAAGCAAAGGATGCGGAGCTATATTTTGGGAAAGGAAAAGCAAGTATTAGCGTGAATCGACGTGGTAAAAACAGAGATGGATATGCAAAATGGAGTATTAATCCATATGGTCCAATTGATGAAGATGTGTTAGTAGTAAAAGCTGTTGATGAAACTGGAAAAACGATGGCTATATTATTTAATCATGCATGTCATCCTACGACAATACGTTGTCCTTATTATGGCGGGGACTTCATTGGCTATGCAATGGCACAAATTGAACAGGAGTATGATGGTGCCATTGCATTATTTATGCAAGGAGCTGCTGGAGAAATTAAAGGGTGGAATGAGAATCAGGACAAACCTTATAGCTTCACATTTGAAGGTGGACTTGATCGAGTGAAACAATTTGGACGTGAACTAGCCTTGTCCGTTCAGGAAGTGTTGGAAAATCCAATGGCAAAAATTCAAGGGTCGATTGATACAAAGATTGACACAGTACAATTACCAGTATTAAATGAAATGTTTGACGAAAAAGGAAACGCGCCATTTAAAGGGCCAATGAGACGTATGGCGAGACTTGCCAAATTAACGTTAGAATCCATGGACGAAAACGGTAACTACAGGCAAACGAAACCATGTGAGGTACAAGTAGTTAGTATTGGACCAGAATTTCTTTTTATAGGAATGAACGGTGAAATTTGTGTGGATATTGGCTTGCGGATAAAAGCTCAATTGATTGAACGGCCGGTAATGGTTTGCGGCTATACAAATTTAAATGCAGGCTATATCCCGTCCATGAGTTTAATACCAGAAAAGGGATATGAGGCAAGTAGAGTACCGTACAGCCTAGAGATGGAGGATTTCTTAGTTGGGAAGGCGATGGAATTAGTAGAACAATAGAGGTGTGAAGATAAATTTTCACTGTCGAACAACAGCGCAAGTCCCTTGTTTATACTGACTAGCAATAAGGCGCGCCTTCATGTGACTTTCTTTTTCACAAAGAGTGTAGAGAAGGGATAGGCGCTAGAGCTGGACGTTGCCCTTTCAGAATTTCGTTACTTGTTAAAAGTTACTGTTTTCAACACCCGTCCTTTTTGCTTTCAAAAATAAGCGTGCGTAAGCTGAAGGTTATCAACCAGTAGTAAATCTAGCTATTAAAAATACTACTGCGAAACGTATAAATCCTTTAGCTATCCCTTGAAACACATTTTGCTTAGGAGGTGATGCTCTGGAGCAGTGAATGGATCATACACCATAGTGTGGCAGAGACAATTTGGATGAATGATAAATTTGATAGGGGGCTGAAAAGGTATGAAGTTAAAAAATCTTATGTATCTTTTGATAGTTGTTTTAATAACCATTGGATTAGTTGCATGCTCAAGTGACACATCTTCGGAGGATAACAATAATAATGAACCAGAGCAGAGTGGAACAGAAGATGAGGGTGATGCAGATACAGAAAGCGAGGAGACTCCTGATGCATCCGATCAAAAATTTACCATTACAGCACTAGATTTTACTGTGTCAGGTGTAGCAAAGGATGGACCTGGTGTAGAAATGATCAATGAAAAGTTCAATGTGGATTACCAAGTAACTAATACATTGAAAAATGGTTATGATGAAAAAATTACTACAATATTTGCATCTGGAGAGATACCAGATGTAATTGGATTTATTGGTGGCGATGCTAAATTTACTAAATATGCAGAAGAAGGTGCCTTTTTAGATTTAACAGAATATATTGATGATTATTCTACATTTCAGGAAGTTCCTGATCCATTTTACCAGAGTTTATCTGTTGGTGGAAAAATTTATGGTATTCCAAATTATGTTTCAAGATACCCAGATTCGATGTCAATTCGTCAAGACTGGTTAGATAACTTAGGTCTGGACATGCCAACAAATTATGAAGAATTAAAAGAAGTTGCAATAGCATTTACGAAAGACGATCCAGATGGTAATGGGAAAGATGATACAACTGGTCTTCTTACTACTGTATTAGCTAATAACATTTTTCCATTCCATGCACAGGGACCTTATTGGGATCCAGAATTGTATTTTGGTGAAACGAATGAAGATGGTGATGTTATTCCAAACCGTCTAGGAGAAGGCTGGAAAGAAGTCGTTCAATTGTTCCATGATCTTTATCAAGAAGGTGCGCTAAATCCAGATTTCTATTCCTTGAGCTTGGACCAAGCGAACAATGAGTTTTATTCAGGTAAAGTAGGTATGTGGGTTATTGGAACGTGGTTGGGCGCCCAAGATTATGCTAGAACCCTAGCGGAGGTACATCCTGATGCTAAAATAGCTCCGATTCCACCATTTGAGGATCCAGAAGGTAACACGGGTATTAAAATGAATAGAGGTTATAGTAGTGTGACAGCATTATCAGCTGATTTAGCTGATGAACCGGAAAAGGTGAAACGAATCCTAGAAATGATCAACTATGGTAGAACATATTTCCCACTAGAAGAACAAACAGGTGATAACGAAGACTTTGATTGGTTAAATGGTGAAGAAGGTCAAGGGTACGACATGGTAGATGGGAAAGCCGTTGTAAAAGAAAATGCATTAGAAAAGGGCTTGGCACCTGCACATTATTTACCTGATGCAACAGGATACCTACCTGCTGGGGTTTCTACTGAAAAATATAAAGAGTTCGATGTTCCTTTGTTAAAAGAAGCAGTGAAATTAACCGAAGAAATGCGAGCAAGCTATGATGCTTATAGCCCGAGAAAAAATCTAATTCAATCGAAAGCAGAAACAGAGCAAGGTGCAGACTTGAGACAATTCATCATAGATGAACATGTCAAGATGATTGTTGGAGAAAGACCAATATCTGAATGGGACCAAGTCGCACAAGAATGGTATGACAAAGGAGGAGCCGAAATAATTAAAGAATATAATGAAGGCTTCGCTCAATTAGAAGATTTTGAATCATGGGTTAAGGTTGAATAGAGACTGTAGGGACGGTTCTTTCAGGGAACAATCGGAAGTTTTGCGCGAAAGAAGGCACAACTAGCGGATTTTATCTGCCCGTTGTGCTTTCTTCTTTATATGTATTAAGCTTAACACAAAATTTTGGTTGTCCTAGAAGGGCGAAGTAGCGTCCTTTATTAGAAAACTAAGTAATTATTAAACTGACACGAAATGTTCATGATTATAAGAAGAACTATTAAAGATTGTGTAGAATAATGGAATTTTAATCTTCACTTGGTTTTTGAGTTTTGGCCATCGCAAAGCGATATCGTTCTTCTTTCGTCCTGCTTCAGATTTAAGCATTTGAGGAAAACAGAGATGAAGCAAGCGTGATTAAGGATAATGAAGAAAGTTTGCTACGATTCACACTTGGGGATGTCTGTTGAATAAGACTAAGCAAGTGGGAGTTTATATGTGATAGATGGGAGTGGGGACGACAAGAACCGTTCCTATTTCTCTATTTTTATTAAAAGACAATTTAAAGACTTGTCTTTTAATGTTGAATTCACTACGCTATAACTAGGTGAATAAATAATAGGGATTGGTAGCATGGATCAACTCATGTTGCACGTGCGGTGTTTGTGTCGGACTAACATTACTAGGAGGCAATATCCATGAAAGGCTTATGGTTTGTAGAACTAGGAAAGGTAGAAATGAAAGAAGAAAGAATGCCCGAGTGTACAACAGATACGATATTACTCAAAACCTTATACTCTGGGTTAACGAATGGAACAGAAAGAAGCCGAATGATGAACGGGGCCTATGGTCAACCATACCCAAATCGAATCGGATACCAAACAGTAGCTAAAGTTGTAGAATGTGGTGCAGATGTTACTAACTATCAAGTTGGTGATCTAGTTTTTGTCGGAAAAAACACTGGACATGTTGAATACATTTTGGCTAAAGAAACAGATTTAATCGTAAAACTTCCATCGAATTTGGAGCCACATTCAGCTGCATTACTAGGAGTAGCTTCCGTACCATTTCATGATGCACGAAGAGGTAAAACGGAGGTGGGGGATCGGGTATTAATCACTGGTGCAGGCTTGATAGGCTTATTTGCCCTACAGGCTGTGCATGCCATGGGTGCATCACAAATTACGGTCATGGACGGGAACCCAGAACGACTACAGCTCGCAAAAAAATTAGGTGCAGATACTATCATTAATTATCGATCAGATGAGGAGCGAAAGCAATTGAAAGAACATGGTCCTTTTTCACTTGTATTAGAGTGTTCCGGTGCTGATAATCTTAATGAACTTATTGGAGTTAAGTGGGGCGGTGGAGTTTTACAAAAATTTGGTCGCATCGTATTAATTGGTGGAAGAGAAGAAGTGAAGTATAACTTTATGGCGGCAACCTCCAAACAGATATCCGTTATATCGGCTAGTCATTTCGACAAAGATGATTTAGAAAACGTAGCTCGATTAGCATCCCGTGGCAGCATACAACTAGAGTCATTAATTAAAGAAATAATACCAATCGATAAAGCTGTCAAAACATATGAAAAATTACGCGACCAACCAAGAGAAATGCTAGGTGTTGTTTTTGATTGGACATAGGGATTGGACATAGGGACGGTTCTTCTGTCCCGTTTTAGATAACCAACAGGTAGAGGCGGGTGGTTCGAGACCACTGAAAAAGCACCCATTTTTTCGGATGGGTTATTATTATAAAAGTAGAGGATATGGTCGCTTAAATCAAAGGGGCGGTATACATGTATAAAATTTTGCTAGCAGAAGACGAAATTTGGGTTAGAAAAGGTATAAAAACCCTTATTTCAAGGATTTCGCAAAACTTTTATGTATCAGATGAGGCTGAGGACGGTGATGAATGTATCCATAAAATGAGACTCAATCCCCCGGATGTGTTGATTACTGATGTTAAGATGCCAGGGCGCAATGGACTCGAGGTCGCACAATTTGCCATTGATAACTTTCCTGATACATCGTGTATTATTGTATCTGGCTATCAGGAGTTTAGCTGGGTTCAACAAGCAATAAAGCTTGGTAGTGTGGACTATCTACTAAAACCAGTTGGTGAAGAACAATTAAAATTGGCACTTAAAAAAGCAGTTGAAAAGAAAAATAATGATCAATTAAAAAACACTCTCAGCTTATACAATTTGTTACTAAGCTTAGAATCGACTTTCCAGCGGGCTATTGAGGGGCATAATGATGATATAAAAAGGCTTAGAGAACGCTTGATTGAAAGTCTACCAAACTTAGGGGAAAGAATTCCAAAAATTTTACTTGTTTTTGATGACGTAGTGTCTAGGGAAAAATTACAAACGTATGTGATAGAGGAATTACATGGAATTATGTTTTATGCTAATAATCGGGTATATGCTGCGATTATACCTATTCCCGCATCTTTTAAATCTAGTAGATATGATTGGCTGAAAGAGACCAAAAGAGAGATTGAATTGTTGTTTGGTAGATACTGCGCGATAGGATATAGTCAACCATTTAAACAATGGGATTTATTATTTAGCTGTTATAGAGAAGCATTAACAGTTTATTCAAAGCGGTTTTTCGATGGAGAAGATACTCAAACTGAAATGCATAAGCCTGATCATGGCTTTGAGATTAATTTAACGCGTACTAACCTTATTAAAGTCAATGAAATAGAAGAACAAATACTCTCAGCTATTTATCAACGGAGTGAAGAAATCCTGAAACAACAGATTGATAAATTATTTTCTTTGTTTCTAAACAGTCGTATGTCCCTTATGGAGATGCATCAACTAGTAACTCTTTTATTGGAAAAGGTGTTAAATCAATTTGAAAAGAAACAGTTAGACGGATTGAATATGAAGCACATAATACCTATTTATTGGGTACAAGAGAGAAAGCATATAAAAGAGCTTCAAGATGATTTGGATGATCTATTAACCAAAGTAGTTCAATCTGACTATTCTTCAAATTATGTTACTTCCTATATTAAAACAATAATAGAAAAAGAGTATGGGAATCCAAATTTAACAATTGGTGATATTGCTGAGAAGCTTCATTTTAATTCATCGTATTTATCGAATCTATTTAAGTTAAAAACTGGAAAACATTACAGTCAGTATTTAGCAGACTATAGGCTTGAAAAGGGAAAAGAAATCCTAGGAAAAAAGCATCTTAAAATATATGAAGTTGCTTTTTCAGTTGGATACAAGAATGAAAAATCCTTTTCGCGCGCGTTTAAAAGAAAGTATGGCTTGTCACCCCATGAATATCGTGAAAAATGGGGATGGGGGTCCTTGAAAGAGAATTGAGGGAATAATATGTCCATTAGATTTAAGTTTATCGCAGTATTTGTGTTTATTATCTCTGTTACTGGAGGAATTATAGGGACGTTTACTCACTTGAACTGGGCATCGGACTTAGAAAGAAATACGGTTGACCGCACTATCCAAACATTAAAGAGTAAAAGAGACCTTTCTGAATCTTATTTTCTTGAATCGAATCGTATCTTTCAGACAACTTGGTTTAATCCTATTGTACAAAGCTATATAAATGATAGTGGAGAGCGAGATTTGTTAGCATATAATCAAATCAGGGATCTTCTATCATCCAAACTCTATCTTAACCCATATTATGAAGCTATTATCCTTTTTAACCAGAATGAGAGACCGATATATGCAACAAAAGGAATACCAATTCGTGATACGGAAATTCTAAACTTACCGTACGATCTACCTAATGATACGCTTCCGCACGTCATTCCACCTCATAACCAACCTTATTTTGTTAAAGGAGAAAATGTGACTTCCGTCATTCGCGGCATTGCACTTGCGGGCAGATCGAATCCTGACTTTTATTTGGTTATGGATGTTAATACCAATTATATTCAAAAAACACTTGAAGTCCAGAGTAAAGACAGTGGATATTTCTTTGTTGCTGATGAAAATGGTGCGTACATTTACCATCCGGATACAAATTTAGTCGGGACCAATTTAACCCATTTTAAGAATCATGATACAAACAAATCTAGTGGTTCATTTTACAATCGTATCGGTAATAGTAACATACTAATAACTTATGTAAAGGGAGACTTGTCCGGATGGACGTATTATAGTGCAATTCCTTATGCTGAACTGAATAAAGGGATTATACAAAACAGAAATTATTCAATTTTAATAACTGGAATATGTGTGATCGCGGCAATTTTAATTATTTCCATCCTAGTTTATGGTATTACAAAACCCTTTGCTGATTTACGGATTATGATGGCAGAAGTAGAAAAAGGGGATTTTTCCTCTCAACTTCACGTTAAAAGACAAGATGAAGTTGGAATGTTGATTAGAAGATTTAATCGTATGGTAAAAGAATTGGATTATATGACAAAAGAAGTCTATATTTCAAAAATAATTCAAAAGGAAGCTCAACTCAGACAACTCCAAGCACAAATCAACCCCCATTTTCTTTATAATACAATGGATAATATTTATGCAATGGCAACAATAGATGGAAATAAATCGATTTCTAGTATGGTTTCAAATTTATCAAAATTGTTACGATATAATCTACACGATACAGATCGATTGACAACTGTACATGAAGAAATAGAGCATGTAAGCGTTTATTTGAAAATTCAAGAAACTCGATTTAACGACCGAATTAGAACAAACATTCATGTAGAGGAGGAAATAGAAGATTGTCCAATAATACGCTTTACTTTACAGCCTCTTGTAGAAAATGCGGTGAGCCATGGTCTAGAACCTAAAAAGGAAAAAGGGAATCTTTGGTTAACTGTTAAAAAGGACCAAGCATCTTTAATCATTCGAATAACAGATGATGGTGTTGGGATTAAACGTGAAAAATTAGAGAAAGTGATAAACAATATAAAAGAAGTCGATAAAAATAATTGGCAGTATCCTACACAAAAACATCATATTGGTCTAAGTAATGTGCATCAACGTCTAAGATTGTTTTATGGTGAAAAATACGATCTAAAAATTGAATCTACGGAAGGGAAAGGAACATCATTAGAGTTGAGAATTCCGATACTTTATCAAAAAGTCGATTATTAATTCATTATCAAGTCGGTAAGTTTAATTAAAGCTCTTTTCTTAAACTTTGTTGCTTATTATATGTTGTATTTAACCTAGTCTACAAAGTAGCTAGGGATCCCGATCCGCGCACCTAAGGGGGGAGTGAACATCCTCTTCGCTCCTACGGGGTCTCACTTAGGCCACTACTCTCGCAGGACAAGGAAGGCTGCAGCAGTGATTCATCTCACGAAGAAAATTGGTTTGTATTTTCAAGGAGACGCAGTTTATGTCGAATACGTAAAAAAACAACAATCTTTGATAAACCAGCCGTAATTAAAAATATTCTGCAACCAAAACCAATATGCGGTTCCTTACAATAGAAAATCCATCGTGATATTCTTAAGTTGTAATATTCTTAATAGTCAAGACCTTAGGAGGGGAATATGTTGAAAAACAAGAAATGGTTTGTTTCAATTGTCATTATGTTGTTAATTTTGGTAGCGTTTACAACTGCCTGCTCAGATTCAACAGGAGTAGATACCGGAGAAGGTGACAATGGGGATGAGCAAGTAACGTTAAAAATGTTTATGGCTGCAGGTCAATTTAGTAAGGGGAATTTTGGCTATAATCAAGTACAGGAATTTATGGAAGCGAATCCAAATATTAAGGTAGAGATTACGCGTGCACCACCTGGTGATCAATGGTTAAATTCCTTCTATGCTTTGGCCTCATCAGATGACCTTCCAGATATAATTCAACCGCCAAACCAACTGTTTTTTCCTGATATGGTGCAAAATGAATGGATTCAACCACTCGATGGACTTGTTAGCAGCGATTTTAAGGAAAGATTTCCTGAAGAAACATTTATTGAGGGATACAACATGATAGACGGTGAGATTTATAGTTTTCCTCGTATACTTCCTAAACGAGGAGATGTTTTACAGTATAACAAGGATATTATGGAGCAAGCGGGGTTAGATCCAAATCAACCCCCTAAGACTTGGGATGAGCTGTTAAGTATGTCCAAAACAATTACTGAAAAAGTTGATGGAGTATATGGGTTTACAGCGGATTTAAAAGATCCGAATGGGTATCAGATGTTCATTGGCATGAGTAATCCGCTACATCCTACTGTTTCTATAGAAGGTTTTGATTACAAAGAAGGAAGATACGCTTTTGATGATCCGGGTATTATTGAAGGATTTGAATTCTTGCTCGAATTGAAGGATGCAGGGGTAATTCACCCTAATTCATTAACCTTTGGTGGTCAAGATGCGCAGGGGGCTTTTGCTAATAAACAAGTAGCCTTTTATGTGTTTGTCGATTCTGCTGTTCGGATTAATGAAAAAGAATTAGGCGGTGTGGAAGATTACGATATTACGACGCTTCCAGTACCTGAAGAAGGGATGACATTTCATCAAATAAACAGTCCACACTCTTATATTAGTTCATATATATCATCGACAACAGAGCATCCAGAGGCAGCAGGTAAATTAATTGATTGGTTAAGCTCCGAGGATTATTTTCAGAAGCAATTAGAAGATGGTATGTTGCTCTCTCCAATTTCTAAGCAAAACGAAACTGCTGACAGTGAGCAATTACAAAGTCTTGCAAAAGCGTTGGAAGATAGCTTAATTAATTTCCCGAACCCGCAACTAAAGAATGGTGGTTTAGAGGTTAAGAGCATTGAAGGATCACTTGCAAAACCTCAACCGGATTGGTGGCAAATCATCCAAGGGGCTTACGTCGGTGAAATTGAAGATTGGAAAGCAGAATTGAAGAAAGTAAATGATATATACAATGATCGTTTTGATAAAGCAATGAAACAAGCGCAAGAAGAAGGCGCAGATGTTTCCAGAGAAGACTTTCAGTTCCCGGATTTTGAGGGAGATCAAAATTATAGTCATGAATAGACAATAAGTAATTAAGGTGGTTCTTCTTGCAAGCTAGAAGGGCCACCTAGTTATTAAGGAGGTCAAAAAGTGGAATTAAAATCCTCTTTACAAAAACGTGGGAATATACGTAAAACTTCACGACTAAATAATAAACATTACATTTGGTGTTACATTTTTATTCTGCCACAGCTAATTCTTTATTTAGGATTCACACTTTGGCCATCTATTGCTGGTATTTATTTCTCCTTTTATAACTGGAACGGAATTGGTTGGCCATCAGACTATATTGGCTTTGGCAATATGATAGAGGTTCTAAAAGATTCGTATTTTTGGAACGCTTTTGGAAATAGTTTTATATACACCTTTTTTCTAGTAGTTTTGGGTGTGCCACTCTCGTTACTAGTTGCACTTGTCCTTAATAGCCCTAGCTTAAAGTTCCCGGTTTTTTTTCGAACGATGTTTTTTTTACCTATCGTTCTTACGATGGCTATTATTGGGATTGTTATGAAGCATATGTTTGCTTTTGAGGGTGGATTAGTTAACATGCTCCTGATGAATGTGGGCATTATAAATGATCCAATTAATTGGTTGGGTTCGACAGATATCGTAATGATCACTTTAATTGCTGTTGGAATATGGAAATCTCTGGGTATTAAAGTGGTTTATTGGTTGGCTGGCTTGCAGACATTACCGAAAGAATTATATGAAGCAGCAACAATAGATGGTGCTAACCGCACACAACAATTCTTTTATTTAACGATACCATTGCTTATGCCTTTTTTATTAACAATAGCATTTATCCAAATGACTTGGGCTTTTAATGTTTTTGATCTTGTAAAAACATTTACAAATGGAGGACCATTCTTTTCAACAGATGTTGTTCCTTTATATATTTATCGAAACGCATTTTCTCCGACTTCAGGTGGCCTGCCTAGGATGGGTTATGCTTCAGCTGCTGGTGTCGTATACGGTACTGCTACAATGATTATTTCTATAATATTAGGGATTCTAGTTAGAAAATATGGAAGTCGTAAGTACTAATGGTTGGAGAGTTTATTGAAAGGATGGATGAAGATGAGACAGTTTAAAATTTTAAAAAAGTCCGGAAGTATTTTCTTCCATGTCATATTTCTTGTTATCACTTTAATTGTGGCTTATCCAATCATTTGGACACTAACATCTTCGCTTAAATCAACAAAGGAGATTTTCGGTGGCTCATTAAGTTGGTTCCCAGATGGATTTGAATGGAGCTACTTATTGCCAGCGAATTGGGATCAATTATTATCGGTTTTTCAGTTTAACAATTATGATACTGCATGGAATTTAGCTCAATTTGATCAATATTTTTTAAATACAATAATTTTTAGTGGGCTCGTCGTCTTTATTGTTGTTAGTGTATGTGCTCTTACCGGCTATGTTCTAGGTAGATATGCTTTTCCAGGAAAGCTTGTTTTTATAGCTGCTATTATTGCTACGATGTTTATACCAAATGAATATTCTATTATTCCAATGTGGCAGTTAATTAATTTTCTAGGTTTGGAAAAGTCACTCTTTGGATTAGTTTTAGCAGAGGTTGGTGGGGCTCATGTTATTTATATCCTTTTATTTACGGCTTATTTCTCGGGATTACCGAAAGAACTCGAGGATTCAGCTAGTATTGATGGGGCTGGTTTTTTAAGAACATTTTTACAAATTATGTTGCCTTTAGCAAAGCCAGTAATCGCTTCAACAGCTATTTTGCAATTTATTAATGCATGGAATAGCTTCCTTATCCCGCTTATATTTACGATCCAAAGACCTGATCTTCGAACCTTAGGTGTAGGGATGTATAGCTTTGTCGAAGAAAATACTGCCGATTTAGGTGGAATGGCTGCCGGTGCTTCTATTTCGTTTATCCCGATTATCATTGTTTTCCTGTTCTTCCAAAGGTACTTTGTTGAAGGTATTGCCGGTTCTGTTAAGGGATAAACATAACGTGGGGTAATTTTAAAAATTATTCTGAAAAAATAACGCATGATAGAGAAGTGCAAACGTAATTTATATCGAACATTTTTTCCTGCATTTAGTAAGTTTTTCGAAAAAACGAATTATTATTCTACCAAAGTTGGATGTTTAATATAGTTGGAACGCTGTGAATTTCTTTCGCTAGATCGCTTCAATGTTCATCAGGCATAAACGTTATGTACCAGTTCTTGAAAAAGAAGACCACATTTTCTGTGTGCGAGCTTTCGTAGTGAAAAATCTGTAACTCAAAGCTTAGCTTCTAGGGCTAATAATTTTAAGTGTAGTCAGCAATTTGAAAGGAGCTATTAGAGATGAAAAAAGCGCTATCTAAAGTTGATTTGATCAAGGACCTTCAAAGGCTAGGTATTTCTGAAGGGATGGAAATGATCATTCACAGCTCTTTGTCATCGATAGGATATGTGGATGGTGGGGCGAATGCGGTTATCCAATCTCTTGTCGATGCTGTTGGCGAGAAAGCAGGTACTGTGATTGTTCCGACCATTACCGGTAATGCAGAGGAGGGACCTAATAAACCGCCTATTTTCAATGTAAATGAAACTAGGAGTTGGACAGGAGCTATTCCAGAAACATTTCGTAAGCGTTCAGATGCTGTTCGGTCATTAAATCCGACACATTCGGTAGCGGCGATTGGAGCAAGTGCTGTTAACCTGACAACTGGACATGAGGATTGTATGACACCCTGTGGCTTTGGAAGTCCGTATTTTCGGATAAGTCGGAGAAAAGGGAAAATTTTATTAATAGGAACAACGCTTAAATCGAATACGAGTCTGCATATGGTGGAGGATCTGGCGGATGTAAAGTTTCATTTACAACCGGAACCCACGGAATGCATGATTATTAACCAACAAGGCAATACATTAAATCGTTCTGTTATATTGCATAAATGGGGTACGTGGCGAAGATACCCGGTATTACATGATGTGCTGTTGGAAAAGGGAATCATGAAAGAGGGGCTGATCGGCCAAGCGAAAAGCTTTCTGATCGATAGTCATCTTATGGTGGAATATACAACTGAATTGTTAAAGAAAGATCCGTATTATTTGATACACAGGTCGCATGTTTAATACATCTAACTCTATGATAGGTAATTTTTTTGGTGAAACTATTCAGGCTGCGACAGCGACACAGCGCACGAAGGAAAATTGGTCTTTTTTTAGAGGAGTCTCACGTCTTCAGTTCCAATCAACAAAGTGCAAAACAGCATTGAGCTTTAACAGAGCCAAAAAGTTAAGGAGGATTTATTGATGATTATTGATTGTCATTGTCATGCAGGTAAAGGAGACGAGTTGACTGCGCCGTGGACTACTTCAGCTCCAATCAAACAACATTTAGAAAGGGCAGAAGCGGCAGGGATTGACAAAACTGTTGTATTTCCTGTACATAGCTTGAATTTTGAAAGGGCGAATGCAGAAGTTGCAGAAATAGTTAATAAACATCAAGATAGGCTATTTGGATTTGCAAGGGTGCACGCTATTAATGATCGAGGCAGAATCGGAAAGCTTGTGGAAACAGCGGTAAAGGATTACGGATTTCGCGGTATTAAAGTTCATGGTGGAGAAGCGTTTCCGGGAAGGGAAGTGCTTGATGCGGCAAAACATTTTAAGATCCCTGTACTATTGGATACTGCCAATGATACGCAATGTGTTGATATGATTGCCGAAGCATACCCAGAAGTGGATTTAATCGTTGCTCATTTGGGAAGCTTTCGCAACATTTGGCATGTTTTGCTACGGACTGCTGAGCAGCTAGCGACCTATCCAAACGTGTACGCGGATACATCAGGCATACGTTTTTACGACGGTTTAGTGAATGCTATTAATAAAGCTGGGGCAGAAAAGGTATTATTTGGGTCTGACGGTCCAATGCTTCATCCGGGAATTGAACTTCAAAAGGTAAAACATCTTTATTTATCCCCAGAAGATGAAGCGAAGGTGTTGGGAAATAATTTCGCAAAAATTATAGGCGAAAAGCTATAAACAATAAATATAAAAGATTCACGAATAAGGATTAAGGTTATAAAAACATATTTTCATTTCAGTAATCAACTTTCCTTTGTTGTGTTTTTAATCTTCTTGTGAATTGTAATCCAAGGTCGTAAGTGCAAGACGATATTGTTCAGAGTAGAAGGCAAATGTGTAATCAAAAATAAGTCCATATACAGTTAAGCTTGTTCAATTGAGTATGTTAATTGTCTGTCAAGAAAGGTTGATATGAATGGATGAAAAGCAAGAGTTATTATTAAAGTGGGTAAAGCAGCCACCCGCAAGACCTCTGATACAGTACTTAAGAGACGCTGAAAAAGTTGCAGCATGGAAACTGATGGGCCGTAGCGAAAAAGCAATGGACCTTGCAAGTGAATGCAATGTAACGAAAGGTATTGATGCCAAACATGTTACACGTGTAGATGTATCAAAGCAAGCAAGCGACTATGCCAGTGAAATATTACGTGATCATGTGAAAGATTTTATTGTAATAGATGCAGAAAATCCACAGTTTGTAGTTGGTGATCAACAATACAATGCTGCCGTGTCAATCGGACCATACGATTGGTTGTTTTTAGATATTCATAAGCTTACGAGAGAAATGTACCGTATCATCGATGATGATGGTGTGCTAGTTTTTTCCGTCCCGACTTTTAGATCGCCCTATGCTACAGCATCAAAAGGTAAATTGAAATACTATTCAAAAGAGGATTTATTTGCTTTAATCGAAGCAACCAATTGGAAAATAGTAGATTATAAACTCGTCTATCAATTAAAGTATAAACTTCATAGATTTGTGAATAGAAAGTGCCCTGTCTTTGTGCAAAGGCTATTTGTTAACTATTGTTGGCGTATGACAGATGTTATTACTAACACAAAAAAGTGGGAAGATGCATCCTACATTGTGGTGAAACTAAAAAAGAACGGAAATTGTATAAGGAGTGTTCGTAATGAGTAAAAGACTAGAAATAGGTTTAATTGGGTTAGATACATCACATGTACAAAAATTTACAGAGCTATTAAACGATCTGGAAAATCCAAATTATGTAGCCGGAGGAAAAGTCACTGTTGCATTTCCTGGTGGCTCTGAAGATTTTGAACTAAGCTACAGTCGTATTCCAAAGTTTACTTCTTTACTATCAGAAGATTATGGTGTGAATATGCTTGAAAGTCCTGAAGAAGTTGCTGAGAAAAGTGATGCAATAATGATTAATTCTGTTGATGGGCGGGTTCATTTGGAGCAATTCAAAGCAGTTGCACCATATAAAAAACCTGTTTTTATCGATAAACCTTTTACGATTGATTCAAGTGAAGCGAAGCAGATTATTGAAATAGCCGAAAAATACAGCACCCCTCTGATGAGTAGCTCAGGATTAAGATATGATGAAACACTGACTGAGGCGCTAGAGAATAATGAAAAGGGAGAAATTATCGGCGCTGATTGTTATGGCCCAATGCAGCTAGAATCTGCTCAACCTGGACTGTTCTGGTATGGAATTCACACGGTCGAAATGCTGTATACAATTTTAGGTACTGGTTGTCAGGAAGTTCATGCTTATACCAATGAAAAGCATGATTTTGTGACAGGTGTGTGGGACGATGGACGGATAGGCACAATACGAGGAAATCGTGCAGGTAACTGGGAGTTTGGTACTTCGATTCATCGAGAAAAAGGAACACAAACTTCCAACTCAAAGAGAAGTCAAAAGCCATTTACGCCATATTTACTTGAACAAATTATTGAATTTATGAAAACGGGAGTCCCTAATGTTCATCCTTACACTACCTTTGAAATCTTAACTTTTATTGAAGCAGCAAATGAAAGTCGTAAAACAAGAAAACCAGTGAAGGTGAAACAGCTATAATTTTAGTTTAGTTAATACGAAGGAGGTAAAAACATAAATGAAAATATCACAAATAGAAGTCTTTCCCTTA
This sequence comes from Radiobacillus sp. PE A8.2, assembly GCF_045635475.1. Classification (NCBI taxonomy): domain Bacteria; kingdom Bacillati; phylum Bacillota; class Bacilli; order Caryophanales; family Bacillaceae; genus Radiobacillus; species Radiobacillus sp. PE A8.2. The sequence goes on from NZ_JBJGXI010000041.1 coordinate 17,210, forward strand.
AACCTACCTATGAAGCAAAACTTTTCTATTTCTAGTGGATCAGTAGGTAGTCAGCAAGAAGGTGCGCCACATGTTTATGTCAAAATAACAAGTGATTCGGGGTTTGAAGGATGGGGAGAATGTCGGCCAAGTCACCGCTGGAGCTATGAAACACAGGAATCCGTCGTGACAACCATCAATCACTATATAAAGCCAGTACTCTTAGGTGAAAATCCTGAGGATCTAGAAGCGATTAGTCTAAAAATGAACAAACAAATAGCATCTGGAATAGCTCATGGTCAACCAATTGCAAAGGCAGCTATTGATATGGCGCTGCATGACCTAATCGGTAAGCATACAGGAAGAAGATTATCTGATCTCTGGTTTGGGACTTTTAAAAACGAAATTGAATTGTCTTATCTTATCAGCACAAACGATCCAGAAGAAGCATACAAAAAAGCGGAATATGCAAAAAACAATGGTTATTTAGGGGTGGATGTAAAGGTTGGCTTGGATCCAAAAAAAGATATAAAAATTGTAGAGGCCGTAAAGGAAGCAGCACCGGAACTTTTTTTTCGTGTGGATGCCAATCAAGCATATAATTTCCCGCAGGCTGTTCGTCTTGCAAGTGCGATGGAAAATATCGGCGTGGATGTATTTGAACAGCCTTTATCCGCTGGAGATCTAGTCGGCCATGCTGGTTTACGTCGTAAAACGAGTATTCCGATTGCGTTGGATGAAAGTGTATGGACACCTGAAAACATGACGCAGGCATTACGGTTAGAAGCTTGTGATATTGTCGTGATTAAGGTAACTAAAATGGGAGGATTAAGAAAAGCAAAGCTTTGTGGTGAAATTGCCAAAGCCGCTAATGTGGGTCTATTAGGTGGTGGATTAACGGAATCATCACTTGCTTTAACTGCAAGTGCTCATTTATTTAATTATCTTGATATAAAAACACCTGTGGACCTGAATGGCCCAATATTTTTAGCTGATGACCCTGTTGAATATGGTCCTAAAATTAATGATGGTACAGTTGAGTTACCTGATGGTTACGGGATTGGTTGTTCCATATCTATGGATAAGATTAATAGTTTTCAAGTAAAGAAGTAAATAGCTTGACTATATAATTTCGAAGCAAAGAAGACCTGGAGGGGTAGACAAATGAGAAATGGTAAAGTAGGATTTGCGATAATCGGGACAGGTGTCATTGCACCAAAACATGCAAAAGCAATAAGTTTTATTCCAGAAGCGGAATTAATCGCGGTTGTCGATGTGGCTGAAGAAAAAGCGATAGAGTTTCAAGAAAAATTTAAATGTGTACAAAACTATGCATCTCTAGAAGATTGTTTTCAAGATGATCTTGTCGATGTTGTCATCGTTTGTACACCTAGTGGTACGCATGGAGACTTAGTGATTCAAGCAGCGAAAGCGGGTAAGCACGTATTATGTGAAAAACCGTTAGAGATTCAAGCTGATAAAATGACTGCAATGATTGAAGCATGCAAAAAGGCTAACGTCAAATTAGGAGCAGTGTATCAGCGTCGTGCATTAGATACTAACCTGCAAATTAAACGTATGATGGAAGAAGGAGTATTTGGAAAGCTTGCTTTTGCCAACGCATATCTTAAGTATTATCGGAGTCAGGAGTACTACGATAGTGCAGGATGGCGTGGAACATGGAAGATGGACGGTGGTGGTGCTCTGATGAATCAGGGTGTCCATGGTGTGGATATGATTCAGTGGTTAAATGGTGGAGTGAAGAAGGTATTTGCTCGTGCAACAGCAGTCTCTCGAAATATCGAAGTAGAAGATACTGCCGCCGTAGTTGTGGAATATAACAATGGATCATTTGGTATCATTGAAGGTAGTACCGTTGTTTATCCAAACCAAGCCACTCGTTTTGAAATAAACGGAGATAACGGAACGGTAGTCGTTGATGACAACGGAATACAAGTTTGTGAAACATTGGAGGGTAAATTAGATCCTGCCAACTGGAAACCAGCAGTAGAATTTCCAGAGGCAGACGTACCTCCACTAGCGCTAGGTCATTTCCGATTTGTATGGGACATGACTCGAGCAGTATTGGATGATCGTGAACCATTTGTCTCAGGAGAAGAGGCTAGAAAAGCTGTCGACCTAATTCATGCCATCTATGAATCAGCTAGAACTGGTAAGGAAGTTATTATTAGTTAAAAAAAAGAGACACAGGTATGGTCCTGCATCAAAATCAGAGGGTCCGAACAACTCCATGAATCGGAGCTATAATCCTAATTTGGACGAGAGTTACCATTACTTTGTTGCAGTGCCCTAACTAGCCCTCATTGTGGACAATAAATTTATTTTGTTTTATGTAGGGAAACAGGTTAGCAGTTCTCTTTATCTTCCATATATGAACAAGCGTGCGATGGTATTTTTGAATCGAACTTTAATTATAGTTTATTAAAATGTTGGTTCAATGTGTGGTAATACGGAGGGAGTTTAAACGAGTAAAAGATTTTAAATCTATTAAAAGAAGAGCACTTAGCAATTGCCTAAGTGCCCTTCATTACATACAGCTCTAATTTCCAGAAAAAGAGCTGTTCCATACACATCATAATTCCCTGCAATTGTCCAAAGATGGAATTTGGCATCAGCCCAAGCTATCCACGATATCGCTCTTCCAATCGATCAGCCGCACGATAGCGACCTTGACTGCGTAGCTTTTCTAAATATCTTTCCAAATCAATATCATCTCTCGTATGCCACGGACCACCTTCGTGGATGACGCTCCACATGGGGTCAATTGGTGAATCAGACGTTTTCATTTGTTCTGATACCCATTCATCCAAAATACGTAACCCTTTCGCAACGACTTCTGGACGTTCTTCGAATAAATTCGTTGTCTCATGCGGATCATTCTCCACATCAAACAGCATGAAATCTGGGAGTTCTTTTAACCCATCATGATACGTGCGGATGAGCATCCAGTTATCAAAGCGAACCCCTCGCTGGCAGCTCCAGGCATTTTGACTGACTACCAGATGAGGCCGCCCCGCTGATTTCCCTTCTGTAATCGCTGGTAAAAAGCTTCTTCCATCCCATCGATCGCGTTGTTTGCCGCCAACAAGATCCGCTAATGTTGGTCCTAAATCAATTTGATAGTGGAAATCTTTATCCACATGACCTTTCTTGAATGAAGGGCCAGCGATAATACATGGAATACGGCATGTAATATTGTCAGCTAGTTGGTGATCACCATAGACGTTTAACTCGCCTTGGTTTTCACCATGATCGGCGGAGATGATGATAATAGTCTCCTCTAAAATCCCTTGCTGCTCAAGTTGATCGATGATTGTTCCGACGTGTTTGTCCGCGTAGTGAATCGCCGTATCATAGCCGTCTATCCATCGTTTATAGTCGTCCCGATTACGGATTTCGTCAGGCAATCCTGGCCATTGTTTTGCTTTAGGAAGATCGCGAGCACTGTATGGTCCATAGCTTTCACCGTGTTCTTGAATCATCTCATCAGTAAGCCACTCTGGTGCAGGATCGTTTTCAAAAGGATTACCATAATCTGCTGGTGTTCGGTATGGGGTGTGTGGATCCCACACGTTCACATATAAGAACCAATTTTCTTTCTCTGTTCCACGCCCTTTAAGCCAGCGCAATGTTTCTTCAGTAACTTCTTCAGCTGTTTCAGCGGCGTGCTTGCCTGTATCGTTCATCTCCATAAAGCCGCGCAAGATGTGCCACGCTTCATGGCGACCAGGGAAGGGACTAATAATCGCCGTATGCATATCCTGGTTGCGTAAAGTATCGACCCATGCTTCATGCTCTGAATCATGGTAGTTGAAAGGCCTGTCGATACCGATTGGACGAATGTCAGCTTGTAAACCACCATGGTTCACCACCCCATTATGAATGCCGAGCCGCGAACTGAATAATGCAGAGCGTGACGGGGCGCATGGGACATCCGATGCATAATAATTCGTAAACCGGACCCCACGCTTGGCGACTCGATCGATATTAGGAGATGTATTTCGGTGATAGCCGTAACATCCTAGATGATCTGGTCGTAGTGAGTCAATGTCAATGTAGAGTATTTTCATTGTTATCATCCTTTATCTTTGGATAAGAAAGTATAAAATTTGCGAATGTGTCTAGCTCCGAGCGCCAGAAACTACACGACTTCACGAATCGCCCTACGATAAGTCATCATCGATTCAAGTTTGATGGAAGTTCGACTAAAAGCGGACTTGTCGTCCAACGTCGACATACCCCTATGCGGGGCATATTTCCTTTATCTCATTCGATTCGCTCCAGTCGCTACGTTTCTAAGCGGCACTCCTGCGGTTCAGTCCAGTCCGTACGTCGCTAACCGGCGCTCTGCGCTTTTGTTCTTAATTCATCTAAAAGTATATGTCGATAACATTGATGTCTTGCTTGCATTTGTCGTGTAACTCATTTATTGTAACAGCGATACCGCCAGGGCGATATCGATTGTTCATTTGTTTGCCATTTTCTACTTGTTTCCCATTAATAACAACTCGTTTTTCGCTATTACCGGTATGATATACAAAAGTTACAGCTTTCTCATTTATCTCAAAGTCAAAAGACACGCCATCAAATGTTTCCGGTAAAATCGGATCGATGACCAATGCTCCATCTTCCTGACGGATGCCTAAACAATTTGAGATTAATTGATTCATATAAATTCCTGGTCCACTTGAATAGATTCGCCATCCACCTTTAACTGATACGGAACCATCGCGGAGTTTATCAAATTGCTCTTGTGCATCATAACGGGTTGCAAACTTACCATCCGAACTACTAAAATAAGCATTGCTTTGCCTGATTTCAGCATTGGGAACAGCAGCTTGAATACCGATCGGATTAATCATTTGTAAACCTTGCCAAACCTCGTGTTCCTTACCTAACTTTGCCATTGCTTCTACATATCGAATATGTGCATGCACGTATTGTAAACCAATTTCTCTGCCAAAGTTAGCGGCCTGTTCAGCACGTTTGAAATGTCTACTTACGCCACCGCTGTAATTGGCTGGGCGATTCATGAGCCTTACACCATCCGGACAATACAGTTTTTGTTTAATCAACTGATAGTTGCTTTCTGCTTGTGCTGGGGTTAACAGTTCACTGATGATACTCCGTTGCATAGGGAGTAACCGGTAATGGATCCCTGTTTTCGTATCGGCTGGATGTAGCATCATCTCTGGCTGCTCCGGATTTTCCATGTAAAGAAAACCTGGGATTACGTCAGTTTGAAGCATATATTCGGAAAAATCTTTTTCTATTCCAGCTACAAGCGATGCTAATTCATCTGCAAGCTGTTGGTCATATTTTTCCATCGTTTTTGACAGCTTTTGCATGACTTGATACGTTAACGCTACCGTCCAGCTACTCACCATATATTGTTTTAATTGGGCATTTGCTGGTTGTAACGTATCGTCCCAATCGCCATCACCATAGGATGATAAATGCGTATCGTGTAAAAAATGCGCTTTTATATATGAAAGTTGTTTTGTTATATGGTCATAGATAGTTGCCGTCTCTTCTGTGAAGCGAAAGCCATTTTTGTTGCTCGTGTAAGGCACTTTCTCTTGTAAAATTTGATAATCCGACGTTGCCTCCAGATAATCGGCAATTACTTTTAATGGCCAAACGATCACATCTCCATGACTTTCATCTGCTTGAATATGCCCATAACGGTCAAACATAAACCATTGCGGCCAGTTTCCTTCTTCTATACATTGGTGTGCATACACGGTCTTGATAATGTCTTTAATAGAGTCATAGTTTTGCGTTGCAAAAAAATACTCTGTCGGTCCTTGACACACATCCCGCGTACCCCAAGCTGCCCCGCTATATTGTTCCAGACCATGTGGCACAGAGAAGTGTACCAACATATTGTGTGTATACCACCATGCCAAGGCATTCACCTTATTCAATTCAGCCGGTTTCTGGCCGAACTTCGTTAGCTGAAAACCTTTCATTACTTGATGGTAATAGCTGCGATATCGCTCTCTTTCACTAGCGAAGCTTCTAGTTTCTGAAGGCAACTCCTCTCCATGGAGCTGTCCCTGAATTGTCATATTCCATTCACTGGCTTCCTCTAGCTCACAGACAACCAGTGAGGCAGCATTTGTAGTTACGTTTGTGGCGAGCTTTGTTTCATCTGCTAAGCTAAAGGTAGCCCCATCGATACGCAGCTGATAAGTGAGGTTAGGGTAGACATCCGCACTTGTGGAAGCTGGATCAGCGGTAAACGTTAGCGTATTATCAGACTGCTCTACTTCAAATGGAACTTCATATTCATTCGGTTGCATAACGACTTGGTTCGTTATCAGGTAACGATAGTTCTTTCCACTTAACGAACGTACGTGCAACCGTACTTCTGGCTTGTCTACAGTTGTATAATTTGTAATCACAAAGGTATCTGTTGCTGTTTTATAATACCAACGCGCATAGTTAAATCCAAGTTCATAAGCGGTAGGTAATGCTAACAAATGATACGTATCATCCGTTTTAACATAAATGCGTTGACCGGATGTTTTGTGGATATTCAATGCGTTACGCGTGTTGGAAAGCATTTTGTTAAAATTCGTATTGCCCACAACAAGCTGTGCATTAAATACACCATACATCCAAGAGGTCGACGTTATCGTGTTGGATTGGATTTGGTGATTTTGACCAGACATAATAATGTGTCCGTGCGGTCGTTCGACGAGTAATTCTTTATCTCTTAATACAATATGCTCATATGTGTCTGTAAAAAAAGAGAGTAGTGTATCGCCGTCCCACTCTTCCTGGTGACGTGCTGGAAAGTAGTCGTCTAGTTCTTCTTGTGTTAACCTTTCTGTGGTTAACGGATTACCAATATTATTAGACTTACTTACTTGATTGACAAGCACTGTTGGTGAACTTTCCTTGGCATTTACAGTTCTCCAAGCATCTGCTATTAACGTTTCATGCTCTAAAGTTGTTACAGCTTGCTCGTGATTTTCCTGGAATAAACCGTAAAAAATAAATTGTTGTTTGCCTGCCAATGTCACACGTTCAGATTGTAAGGCAATGTATGCAAATTCATATTGATACACGTTATTTTCTAAAGTTGGTTTCGTCAGTATATCGGCTTGATTTGTTTCTTTATAGGTTTTACCAAAAAACTGAAAACCATCGGTAGAAAAGCCGACAGATTTAGTCAGTCCACCCTGCTGCAAGTAAGGAAAACCAACTGATTGCGGCTGGTTTTGGCGCGAGCAAACAACATAGCCTTTTTGATCATCTTCAAAAATATTGTGGTCCATATATTGTGACACATATGCTTCATTGTTGCGCAGGGCATCTTTATCTGCCATACCAACGTCTTGACCGTAGATCATATCAACCTGGGTACCTTTGCCATCAACTTGCACATCCCAAAACCATACACCTTGTTCTGTGAGATGAAAAGTTACCTTGTACCCTATTCCTTCCACGTTGCCTTCCCAAGTAACATGTTCGGCGGCAAACGACACCAGACTATTTGATTGCGCACCTAGTAATGGATAAGCGTGGACCTTACCTTCTCGATGCACACGCAAAAATAGGTTGTTTAATGCGCCATCAATCGGATTGGACAGTAATTGATTAATCATGATGGTTTTGTAGGAAATTTCGAAAACATCGCCACTAGATAGAAAGGAGAATTGATAATCTCCTGCTGTAATGTTATATTTCGTCCGTTGCATAGTTGTCATAGAAACACCTCAATCTACTAATTCAAATGAAAGCTCCGTTACATCTTGACTATTGGGTCCAATATATACAGAGAATTCACCGGGATCGCTGATGTATGTTAAATCAGCATGATAATATTTCAGCTGATCTTCAGTTAAAGTAAAATGGACTACTCGTTCTTCACCTGGCTGTAATGTTACTTTTTCAAAAGCTTTCAATTCTTTCAATGGACGAACAACCTCACCAACTACATCTCTTACATATAATTGAACGAGCTCCTCGCCTGCCATATCACCCTCATTCTTCACTGTTATAGAGGCAGTTAAATCGCCGTCACGTGATAGCGTGTTAGCTGACAGTGTTGCATTATGATAGGAGAAAGTGGTATAGCTTAATCCGAATCCAAACGGATATAAGGGTTCGTTAGGAATATCGAGATATTGTGATACATAGCGGATTTGTGCATCTTCCGCCCCTTGTGGGCGACCAGTATTAAAATGGTTATAATAAACGGGCACTTGTCCGACCGTATGTGGGAAAGACATTGTTAAACGACCAGATGGATTTACATCACCGTAAAGCAAATCTGCAACTGCTCTACCACCTTCCGTTCCAGGGAACCACGCTTCTAAGATGGCATCGGATTTCTCGACTACGCCGTGTAGATCAAGTGGACGGCCATTAATCAAAACCGTAACGATGCGTTTGTTTAGCTTACTTAATTGATCCACTAATTTTAACTGCGCTTCCGGTAAACGAATGTCTGCTCTGCTGCCTGCTTCGCCACTCATTTCCGAACGCTCACCTAATGCCAGTACAATCACATCTGCTTGATTAGCTACGGATAACGCTTCATCCAACTGCGCCGCATTAATGCTTTCCACCTCACACCCTTGTGCAACAAGAAGATTGTTATCTGCTACTTTAGATTTAAGTCCTTCTTGGAAGGTAACTGCATCATCTCGTGAGCCGTGCCATGACCATTGTCCTAGAATATCACCGTTATCCGCAAAAGGACCGATTAACGCAATTTTTTGTTGCGGTTGAAGCGGCAATATATTTTCATTTTTTAATAGCACACATGACTTTGTTGCTAACGAGTACGCTGTTTCCCTGTGTGCTTCACTCATAATAATTTCTTTTTCTTCTGCTTCATTCGCATCACGATACGGATTTTCAAACAAGCCTAACTTTTGCTTTAATTGCAGAATGCGAAAGACAGATTCATCAATAAGTGATTCGCTGATCTCACCTTTTTCCATAAGCGTGCGAAGGTTCTTGGCATAACAAGCGGTCATCATTTCAATATCCAGACCAGCACGTATTGCTTTTAATGCAGCTTCTTGCTCGTCTTTGGCTACGCCATGCGGAATTAATTCTTTAACAGCGCCCCAATCAGAAATCAAAACGCCATCAAAACCCCATTCATCCCTTAGTAAATCACGCATGAGTTTTTTATTACCTGTAGCAGGTATACCATCAACCGTGTTAAAAGCCGTCATGACCATTTCACAGCCCGCATCCAAAGCAGCTTTATAAGCTGGTAAATACGATTCACGCAGCTGTCTTTCCGACATATCGACTGTGTTATAGTCACGGCCGCCTTCTGGAGCGCCGTATGCTGCAAAATGCTTCACACAGGCCGCGACACGATATTTTTCATTTGTTAGATTTGAACCTTGAAACCCTCGGACAAATGCTTCGGCAAAAACGCCATTTAAATAGGGGTCTTCACCAGTCGATTCCATCACACGCCCCCACCTAGGGTCACGAACTAGATCGACCATTGGTGCAAATGTAACGTGCACACCGGATACAGCAGCTTCCTTTGCAGCAATTTCTGCACTTTTTTCAGCCAATTCTAGATCCCATGAACAACCAATCGCTAGCGGCACTGGAAAAATGGTTTTAAATCCATGAACAATATCTGCCATAATCAATAACGGAATACCTAGTCGATTGTTTTTTAAGTGTTGTTTTTGGATATTTATTACTTCTTTTGCACCTGAAGCACCGAGTACGGAACCACTGTTGTTGACGACCTCCTTGGAGATGCCCATATCCCCCAATGGACCGGTAATTTCACCTTTATCTGAAGCCCCTTCATAAAAGAAAGTAGCTAGTTGAATCAATTGGTGTATCTTCTCATCTATTGTCATTTCATGTAATAATGATATTAATTTGTCTTCATTCACTTCCCATGCCCCCAGATTTGTTTATATTTATATTTGTCTGTATTATTTAATGCCCGATACGTTAAATCCTTCCACAATGTACTTTTGGAAGATAATAAAAATGATGATAATAGGAATAACCATGATCGCTGACCCTGCCATTTGAAGTGCATAATTAGGTGTGTTTTCACTTTGTAAAAGTTGTAATCCGACAGATAATGTATAAAGCGATTGATCATTCGCTATAATTAACGGCCAGATAAAACTATTCCAACCAGCAATAAACGTTAAAATAACTTGGACTGCTAAAATTGGCTTCGATAGCGGGATGATTAATTTGAAAAAGATATAAAATTCACCAGCGCCATCAAGTCTTGCTGCTTCAATTAAGTCATTTGGAATAGTAACCATAAATTGACGGATTAAAAAGATGTTAAAAGCTACAATAAGCCCGGGTAAAACGATACCGGTCATTGTGTTTGTTAAGCCCATTTCATTCAAAATCAGGTAAGTTGGGATCATCGTAACCTGACCGGGTAACATCATTGTAGTTAGCACGACAACAAACAAAATTTCTTTGCCGCGGAATTCAAATTTTCCGAATCCGTATCCTGCCATTGTATTAAGCAATAATCCTACCATCATGAAGAATACGATAATCAAGGTGTTAATTAAATACACATCAAAATCTAAGTTTGTAAAAAGTTCCACGTAATGTGCAAATGTCGGGTCTTGCGGAAACATTGTAGGCGGAATACTTAATACTTCCCTTTCTGTCTTAAACGAGCTCAGCACCATCCAAACGAAGGGTAAGGCTACCAAGATGCCGCCTATCGACATAATCGTAATAATAACTGATCGTTCAACATTATTTCTTAACTTCATCGTAGCCACCTCACATATTGTCTGATTTTTTTATTTTGAATTGGAAAAGTGTTGCAGCAATAACAAGTGCAAACAAGATAAATGAAGCTGCAGCAGCGTATCCAAATTCGCTATATCTAAAGCCTTCTTGATAAATAAACAATGCAATTGAATTTGTTCCATTCAATGGTCCGCCATCTGTCATGACAAACGGCTCTTCGAAAAATTGCACCCAGCCTATTAAAGTAGTAACTGTCACAAAGAACGTTGCAAAACTCATCGATGGCAACGTGATTCTTATTAATTGCTGCCAACGATTGGCACCGTCTATTTCAGCAGCCTCGTAATATGTTCGCGGAATGGAACGTATTGCTGCCAAGAAGATCAGCATGCTAACGCCATTACTTTTCCAAACGGCTAATAAAATCAATGAAAATTTGGCAATTAGCGGATCTTCCAACCAAGGAACTTTGGCAAGGTCAATTAAAGATAGTAAATAGTTAAACAGTCCATATTCCCTGTTATACAAGAATCCCCACACAACAGCGATCGCAACGATATTCGTAATCGAAGGCATATAATAAATGACCCGAAATGTGGAAGATAGCCAATCTGTAACCAAATTAATAAAGAATGCGATAAAAAATGAACTACCTACAGCTAAAGGCACCCCAATAATGACATAGAAAAAGGTATTATAGAGGGATTGAAGAAAAACCTTATCCTGCAATAGGTCAACGTAGTTTTCAAATCCGTTAAAGCTAATTTGTGACCAATTAGCCAGTCCCATCAAATCCATATCTGTAAAACTAATTCCGAACGCAACAAGTATCGGTAAAAATGAAAAAAGTAGTAATAATAGAACGGCAGGTCCTATAAATAGATATGGTATAATTTTCATCTTCGTTTTACTCAATTTTTATTCCCCCTAAGTTCCGCCATATGAAAGAGAGGGCATGCATATTGCTGCATGCCTCATCGATCATTACTATTCTAAAATACTCTCCACTTCATCTCGATAATCTTCTAGGGCTTGATCAATATCTGCACCACCATGGTTGATCTGTTCCAACGTTTTTACAAGCTCTGCTGCAATCTGTTCATACTCTGGAAACATTGGTGGTATTTGCGTGTTTTCTAATTGCTCACGGAATGTATCAAGCAATGGATCATCAGCTAATGTCGGATCTTCCCAAGCGCTTGTCACTGCTGGCATAGAGTTCATTTTTTTATACCAAGCAACTTGTGTTTCTGGTTTTGCCATATAATTTAAGAATTCAAGTGCCTCGTCCACTTTGTCCGTATTATGGAAAACCGTTAATTGCGTTCCACCCATGAAAGAGTCTTTTGTTTCTCCTTCAGGCATTACCGCAATGTTCCATTTGCCTTCAAGTTCCGGTGCTTGGTTTTCAATTGTACTTACCATCCACGGACCGCCGAAGAACATCGGTTTTGATCCATCACTAAACGCCTGCATCAATTCTTTACCTTCCGTTAATTGGGCAATGTCTTTCTCGAAGAAACTATGGTACAGTTCGACCATATCTTTAAATTTAGGATCTTCGAAATTAGCTGCCCCTTTATCGACGTCATACTGCCAACCTTGTTGTAATGCGAAAATAAATGGCATGTTTGTATCTTCCTGCGCAATATCAAGACCGTATTGATCATCTCCACGAGCTGTCAGTTTTGTTGCGGCATCAATCATGTCATCCCACGTTTTTGGACCTTCAGGATAACCAACTTCCTCTAACAAATCTGTGCGATAATAAAGAATACGTGTGGAAGCGAACCACGGTACAGCAAGAATTTGATCATCATAGACAGTTGAAGCTGCTGATTCTTCAAAGAAATTGCTTTGGTCTAAATTCGGATAATCACCGATGTAGTCAGTCAAATCAAGAAATGCCCCAGCTGCTCCAAATTCAGGAACCCAAGTCATCGGAGCCTGAATAACATCCGGACCTTTTCCAGAAGCAACTGCAGTTACAACCTTATCATGTGCATTATCCCAAGGGATGGATTGTACTTCTACATCAATCCCGCTTTCTTCTTCAAAGCCTTTCACGAATTCTGCAAGATTTTCTCCTTCTGCACCCATTCCCCAAATTTTCAATGATCTGTCGGAATCGCCATTAGAATTACCATCTGCATTTTGATTCTCATTGTTGCCCTCTGCATTATTCGAACCATCAGATGAACATGCAGCTAAAACAAATATGAAACTGAACAACAATACAACTAAAAAGCTAATCTTTTTATTTCCCATTGCTTTGACACTCCCCTTATTAAGTAATAAAAATTTTATTTTCATTTCACCAATCGTGAGGTGAAACGTTTCACACCACAAATTATATCTAGGGCTGAAAGCGTTGTCAACGTGTTTTCGTTTTTAAAACAAAAAAACGATCATAAAAACCTTGATATGAAAGGTTTTAAAAAGATTAATATTTTTTTGTGCAATAGTATATTTGTTTTTTGTTTCACTATTTTCACTAGGTTTATCGAAATTATTTTCACCTGATTTCTGCATAGAACTTGCTAAAAAGTATATAAATAGATAAGATAAAGATGTGAACCACGATTTTAACTAATTATAGATAAGAAATTCATCTGTCAAATGGTGAAACGATTCGACAGAATAAAGAAAGGAGCATCAATATGCCTACGATTAAAGATGTAGCTAAAAAAGCTGGAGTAGCACTATCCACTGCTTCATACGCACTGAATGGTAATAAGAAAATCAGTGAAACGACACGACAGAGAGTATTGGAAGCAGCCAAACTTCTTAACTATAAGAAGAATGGATTTGCCTCTGATCTTAAGAAGCAGTCGACAAAAATAATTGTTATTATTCTTTCCGATTTTACTGGTCCTTATTACTCAGAAATAATTAAAGGGGTTCAACACACCGTTCAACAGCACGGGTACGATTTGATTGCTTGTACCACATCTAATAGCGGTGCTCTAGACCGTGATTCAACCGGTATCAAATTTCTGAAAGAGATGCGAGTAGACGGTGCGATTGTCTTGTCACACGAAATACCAGATGATGTTTTATTGGATACTGCGCAAATTGGGTTCCCTATTGTAGTACTAGATCGCGAACTTAATAATGAAAATTTAGTTAACATTATTGTTGATAATCGCAAAGGAGGGTTTAATGCCACAGAGCATTTAATTAAATTGGGACATCGTGATATCGCCTTTGTCGGTGGTCCCAAAGACACATTAGATAATACGCACAGATTTGTTGGATATAAGGAAGCGTTGGCATCACATAATCTGTCCTTTCAACCGAAATGGATATTTAATGGTCTGTTTACCCGAGAGAGCGGTTACCAGATGACAAAGATTTTGCTTTCCCAGCAAGACTGGCCAACTTCAATTTTCTTTGGAAATGATGAGATGGCGATTGGAGCAATTAAAGCCTTCGACGAGAAAGGGATACGCATCCCGGATGATATCTCCATTATTGGATTTGACGGAATTGATTTAACAGAACTTGTAAAACCGAGACTAACGACGATTAATCAACCGAAGTATGAGATTGGCTCATTGTGTGCTCGTTTTCTTATTCATCGTCTCAATGGTGAAGATGTACCAAATAACACCAAATTACAGACCGAGTTGATCATGGGAGAATCTACTGCTCCACCAAAACAAAAACTCTAATTCAATTATTAACATAGAAGGATTCACACTTATGGGAGGTGGTTTATAAGGTACGCTAAACCTGTCATCTGACGCCCTCGCTAATAGACTTGATTTTATTTTTCATACAGTTAAAAGGAGAGATTCTATTGTTGTACCAATTAAAGAAACTAAGAAGCCGGGCTGCTACTGCTGAAAATAAACAAGCGGAAGTAGGCGCTGGTGGAAAAGCGAATAATGGTCGAAAAGGCAGTCCGTGCCTTGAAAATGTTAAACCAGGTGAAACTCACGTTTTGCTTGATTCGAAAGGACCAGGGATGGTGCGACACATATGGTGTACCCTGCCGCCGGGAAATGTTCAACATATGCGCAACGTTATTATTCGTATGTATTGGGATGATCAGAAGCAACCAAGTGTTGAAGTGCCGATTGGAGATTTTTTCGGCATTGCACATGGCCGACAACGCAACCTTGTTTCTGATTTAATATATATGCAAGAAGGAAAAGGCTTTAACTGCTGGATCCCAATGCCATTTAAAAAAGCTGCCCGAATAACAATCGAGAATGACTCAGATAGTGATGTCCCGTTATTTTTCTATCAAATTGACTTCACGTTGGATGACGAAATTGATGAGGATACCGGATATTTCCATGCGCAATTTCGCAGAGCCAATCCATGTCCGATTCACGAAGACTTTACCGTGTTAGATGGTGTAAAAGGAAAAGGTGTTTATCTCGGAACCGTTCTCGGTGTTCGTTCACTTTACACAGAATCATGGTGGGGCGAAGGGGAATTTAAATTTTTTATCGATGGAGATACAGCATTTCCGACTATATGTGGCACAGGAGCAGAAGACTATATGGGATCTGCGTGGGGTCTTGAGCCAACAGTTACTCCATACCAAGGTGCGCCTTTAGTAGAAAATGATAATGGTTTGTACTCTATATATCGTTTTCACGTGAAAGACCCGATTTATTTTCAGGAAGACTTAAAAATAACGGTTCAACAAATTGGTTTTGGTGACACAGCATCAGCAAAAAGGCATTATGGAGAAGAATTCGTTCATTATCGTGCAGCTGGCACCACAATTGAAAGCGATACCAGCTATTTTGAACGAAGTGATGATTATTGCAGTACAGCTTACTGGTATCAAACATTGCCGACTGCTCCTTTTCCAAAATTTCCGAATCAAGTACAACGAAGTGATGATCTTTTAGAAGAAAACAATCAAAAAGTAGAGCGTTCCGATATTTAATGATTTTAGGGAGGGATTTTTTTGCGTGTAATTTATATTGATATTGATTCGATGAGACCGAAACATTTTGGAATCCATGGCTATCACCGTAATACAACACCGAATATGGATAAAATCGCTGAACAAGGTGTTCGCTTTTCTAGAGCCTATTGCGCAAGTTCTCCTTGTGCGCCGTCAAGGGCTTCATTCGCAAGTGGTTTATTTGGTATTCATCACGGAGTCGTCACACATTGGGGACCGGGAAGTGAATTTCGCTATACGAGCGATCCGGACAGACCTATGTTCACGCGGTTGCTAAGAGAAAATGGATACAAATTAGCAACCTTCTCTTCGTTCGCAGATCGCCATGATACATTTTGGTTTATGGCTGGATGGAACGAAGTGCACACACACACAACTAAAAAAGGAGACGAAAACGCAGATGAAGTAATGGATGCGGTTATTCCTTGGCTTGAGGAAAATGGTACAGAAGATGATTATTTCCTACACATGCAACTCTGGGATCCTCACCGTCAATATACGTTACCGGCTGAATATCTAGATACTTTCAAAAATGATGAAGCTCCGGCGTGGCCAGATGAAGCAGCGATCGAAAACCAACAAGACAGCTACGCGCCGTATGGTGCGCAAATGTTATTCCCTGGAGCTAACAAAAGTCCTTTTTCATACTTGCCAGATCATATCCGAAACAGAGCTGATTTCAAACAGTTCGTTGATGCATATGATGGTGCAATCCGGTTCATGGATGATCAACTCGGCAGATTATTTGCAACGCTGGAGAAGCTTGGTGTAATGGAAGATACAGCGATTATCATTAGCGCCGATCACGGTGAAGCGATGGGCGAGCATGCTGTGTATGGCGACCATGTTTGTGCTGATGAAGCAGTTCATAATATTCCGATGATCATTAAATGGCCAGGAAGCGTAATGAAAAATACCGAGCGCGATGATCTCGTATATAACGTTGACCTAATTGCTTCATTAGTTGATCTATTAGGGATTGATGTGCCTGACGGATGGGACGGAAAGTCATTCGCCAGCGTAATTCGAGGTGAAGACTATACATCGCGTGATTATTTAGTCTGGGATCACGGGTTATATAGTGTAGGACGTTCCGTAAGAACCGATGACTGGTTATTGATGCGCACATACCATCCAGGTGTAGTGCCACTAGAACCAGTAGCATTATATGACATGAAAAATGATCCGTTTATGACAAACAATCTGGCTCCAGAAAGGCAAGATGTAGTTGAAAAACTAAATCATCTACTTTTAACATGGTTACACGAGCAAGTCGGACAACCATTTGAAAAACCAGATCCTCTAGCAAAAGTTATTGAAACAGGTCCCTTTAAATATATAAAGGAAGATCAATGGTACAAACTCCTCAACGAGGCAGGACGAGAAGATTTAGCAGCGCAATATATGAAAACGATCGGAAGAACAAAATAAACAGGTGAAAAACTTGATTAATATATTGGAGGTTTCGTTTATGAGCAAGAATACTAGACTTCATGGGAAACTACCGAAAATCGGGATACGACCGACAGTTGACGGAAGACGCGGTGGCATTAGAGAGTCACTCGAAGACATCACGATGAACATGGCTAATGCGGTTGCCTCATTTTTGACAGAAAAGATGAAATACAGTAATGGAAACCCAGTGGAATGCGTTGTCGCAGACACATGTATTGGCGGTGTAGTAGAAGCGTCCCAAGCGCAGCAAAAATTCAAAGAACAAGGCGTTGACATTACGATCACGGTTACGCCTTCTTGGTGTTACCCAACCGAAACGATTGATCAGGATCCGCATACGATAAAGGCGATTTGGGGGTTTAACGGAACAGAGAGACCTGGAGCTGTTTATTTAGCGGCTGCAGTATCTGCTCATAATCAAAAGGGTCTTCCTGTATACAGTATTTACGGGCATGATGTGCAGGATATTACTGACACTTCGATCCCAGCTGATGTGCAACAAAAATTACTACAATTCACCAAGTCAGCACTTGCTGTAAGTGCAATTCGAGGCAAATCATATCTCTCCCTCGGTTATGTATCGATGGGGATCGCTGGTAGTATGGTGGACGAAGAGTTGTTCCAGAACTACTTAGGCATGCGCAACGAATATGTAGACATGAGTGAGATCATTCGTAGATTAGAGCTAGGTATCTATGACCAACAGGAATTCGAACTAGCATTGGCATGGGTAAAGGAAAACTGTAAAGAAGGTCAAGATATTAACGCGCCTGAGTTGCAAAGATCAGGAGAACAAAAAGCACAAGATTGGGAAACGGTTGTGAAAATGGCTTTGATCGGAAAAGATATGATGATCGGAAATTCAAAGCGTGCTGAAATTGGATTCGGTGAAGAAGCATTAGGTCATAACGCTATTGCTGCCGGGTTCCAAGGACAACGAGCATGGACGGATTTTATGCCAAACGGCGATTTTATGGAAGCGATCTTATCCTCCTCATTTGATTGGAATGGAAAACGTGAGCCTTTTATTTTCGCTACAGAGAATGACAGTTTAAATGCGGTTACGATGCTATTTGGCCATTTATTAACGCATGCTGCGCAGATTTTTGCCGACGTGAAAACATATTGGAGCCCGGAGGCAGTTGAACGCGTGACAAATCATAAACTGCAGGGCCGCGCCGAGAACGGACTAATCCTACTGCAAAATTCAGGTGCTGCTGCCCTTGACGGCACAGGTGAACAACGCGTGGAGGGTGAACCGGCAATGAAGCCATTCTGGGAAATTACGGATGAGGAAGTTGATCGCTGTATAGAGCAGACAAAATGGTGCCCTGCTGTTGATTTCTTTAGAGGTGGCGGCTTTTCTTCCCAAATGTTAACCAAAGCAGGTATGCCAGTTACCATGGCTAGAATTAATCTTGTAAAAGGACTAGGCCCAGTGCTGCAACTAGCAGAAGGGTATACGGTAGAGTTACCAGATGATGTGCACAAAACACTATTAGACAGGACCGACCCGACATGGCCAGCAACTTGGTTTGCGCCTAAGCTAACAGGCAGCGGCGCATTCAAAGATGTGTACGCTGTTATGTATAATTGGGGTTCCAACCATTGTGCCTTTAGTTATGGGCACATCGGTCATGACCTTATTACACTTGCTTCGATGTTACGAATTCCAGTTTCCATGCACAACGTAGAAGAAGCGCGCATTTTCCGACCGAATTCCTGGAGTGCCTTTGGTGCATCAGATCCTACTGGTGCTGATTTTAGAGCTTGTGAAGCTTATGGACCGTTGTATCGGTAAGTGGGGGTGTATGTATACGTAATTCTTTTTTTAGCGACGTTTAGATTAATATGAAGTAGCTGGATTACTGCCCCTTTGTAACTTTGTTTATAAGGGGCAGTTTATGTGTGAAACAAATCCCGAGCGGTGGATTTAGCTACAAATAAAAACTTAAATGTTCCAGACAAAAAACGGATCATTATTAAGACAAACTAGTTCCCTTTTTGGTGGGCGCCTCGCGATTCTGCCCATCAATTTAAGTAGAATTAACGAATGGGGAATCGCATACATTTGATTTTACGTTGTTAATATTATTTTGGAGAAGGTTATCTTAGAAGGTGGTAGACCATTCACTACTGCCAAACCTGATGTATCGGTAATTCTTATACCACTATAGTTGGTGTATTTACTAAATTTCGAAATGATGGACTATATTTTTCAAATTATATTTCTAGTATTTTATATAATAGTGCTGTAGAACTAATGCTAAGGTGGATATATATTAGAATTGGTGGAGGTGAAATGACATGCACATACCCTACTACCTGACCACTTAGCAAAAAGGATTAGGGGGGAGTAAGTATACCCCTATCCATGGACAAAAGAGAAATTTTTCCACAACAAAATAAATTGAGGCTGAAATTCATTCTGGTAGTTTGTGGAAATATCGGACAGGGTCGCTCCATGATTCAGCATTAGCAAAAGGGCTAAAAAAACTATTTTACTTAATTCATGCATGCGGTATCTGTCAGCCATAAAAAACAGTATGTTAAGCAATTAAAGCTAGTAGAAATATGAAGTTTTATGAAAAAATAATACGAGAAGTGACAGTATCCCAAATACAGAAATAGGAGAGGGATTAGGCTCATCCCTCTCTCGTCTATTTAACTACTAATACTGGACAGTTTGCTTGATTGGCAACTTTATTACTAACGCTTCCCATGACTAACTTTTTTATTTCACTTCGCCCGCGTTGGCCAATGACGATAAGGTCGACCATTTGTTGTTCAGCGAAGCTGCATATTTCCTTTGCTGGTGTACCCATTAATATGTCAGTTTCTACATCAATTAAGCTACCTGTCAGTTTTGCTTTAGCAATCGTGATGATTTTTTCTGCTGCTTGATCAAATTCATTCAAATTATTTTCCACAGGGAACGTGCCTGTATGTGCATAGGATTGATTCATCATACTGATCACAGGTGCTGTTACACCATACACCGGAGCATCTTGAACTTCATTCGTAGGTTTGCGATTTTGAACATATACAATTGATAAACAAGCCTTACTAAGTTGTCCTATTTTTTCTGCCTCTTTCAAAGCATTCACACTTCCTTCTGAACCGTCAAAAGCTACTAAAATATTTGAGTAAGTGTTACTCATCTTAGTCAACTCCTTGTTTTAATTTTGTGAAAACAAAATACTAATAAATTGGACGTGCTGCCGTGAGGTGGGCTATTATATCTGCTTGTTTGGTAGCTGTGTATCAAGTTTGGAACATGGTATGGACTGTCCCTAAGATACCTCCTTTTTGTAAGGCTTGGGTATTATATACACGCTATAGTATCAAATGAAACTTTTTCACATATTAAGGTTTGGTTACAAATGCAATGTAAACGACACAAAGTAAGCTAAATCAGACATGCGTATATCCAGATAACTGTGTTCGCATAATAGGATAATTCAGTTTTTACTTACTCAATTCGACAAAGTATATTTCAAGTTAAAAATTTACATTTATAGTGCGTGTTCAAAAAGTTCCTTTTTTAGCACCGAGAAGATTGGATGAAGCTAGGAAAAGAGGATCGGAGCATCGGAGCATAGACATAACATACGTGAGGACCGGATTCGTGCAAAAAACTTTCGGATTTCTCTGAAAAGCACTAACCAAATTACCTTAAAATGTTCTAAAAAAAGCATTTTCAGATAATTTTTGGTGTAAAATAGACAATATTGGTTAATGAATTTACTTATTGTGTGATATAAAATAAAATCAGTTACGTAAAGGAAATGGTAATTATGAACGAGAGCTTATTAGCTAATTATCGAATGCAAGGACATAGAGACTTCGAGTATCATTCCCACCAAGAATATGAGATTTACTTTTTTCATGAGGGATCTTGTCGCTATTTAATTCAGAATAAGATTTATGACTTACAGCCTGGTGATATTATGCTTATGGATGGTTTAGAGTTGCATAAACCAAATGTAAATCCAAATGATCCTTATGTTCGAAGCGTTGTTCATTTTTCGCCATATTGGATCAAAAGTACGCTTGAAGAGCTAGGTAGTATGTATTTACTGGAACCATTTCAAAAACTACATCAATGTTTAATTCGCACCAATGGTAATTCGGATTCTAAAAGATTAGAGAAAATTTTTGCGCGTTTAACAGAATTAAAAAGAAAGGATAATAAAAATGACCATTTAATCGAGATGGAGCTTAAAGTGTTGCTGATCCAGGCTTTAATTATTGTTTATCAACTAGGACAAAAGGATTCTATGAAAATAGAAAATCGAAGTGACAAGACAGATCATGTCGAAAATATTGCGACATTCATTAAAGACAATTATATGCAGAAATTAACGTTGGATAAAATTGCAAACGCACTAAATTTAAGTAAATCCTATGTCTCCCACGTGTATAAAGAGATGACAGGGTTTACGGTAATGGAATATGTGATGGGATGCCGTTTAACCCAAGTGAAATATTTACTTGAGATGGAACCTAAAAAAAGCTTGAAGGACATAGCCTTTGAATGCGGATTTGAAAGCGTTTCACATTTTAGTCGTTATTTTCGAGAAAAAGTGGGCGTTACTGCTAAAGAATATCGTAATTTACGAATACAAATTTTTGGTAAGGAGAGATAAACATGGAAAAAGTAAGGCTAGGAATCATTGGTTTTGGCGTGCAAGGTGGAAATTATGCTGATTTTATCGCAAATGGAAAAGTAAAGGGAATGGAAATTGGAGCGATTTGTGACATTGAAGAGGAAAAGCAGGAAGCGGCTAAGCAACAATACCCTAATGTTCCATTTTTCAATAACTACACCGATATGTTAGAAAGTGGCAATGTAGATGCGATCGTTACATGTGTGCCTCACTACTTGCACCCCGAAATGGGAATTGGATCCATAAAAAGAGATATTCATGCGTTGATTGAAAAACCAGCAGGCGTCTATACCAAACAAGTAAAAGAGTTAAATGATTTTGCTGCAACGAAACCGGACGTTTTATTTGGAATTATGTTTAATCAACGTACTAATAAATTGTATCAAAAAGTTAAAGAAATTGTTGATAGTGGAGATATTGGAAATATCCGCCGTACTAACTGGATTATCACGTCCTGGTGGAGACCTCAAGGTTATTATGAACAAAGTGCGTGGAGAGCTACTTGGGAAGGTGAAGGTGGTGGGGTACTTGTTAATCAAGCGCCACATCAGATCGATTTACTGCAATGGATTTGTGGAATGCCGAAAAAAGTTTATTCGAATGTGAAATATGGTTATCAACGTAATATTCCTGTGGAAGATGAAGTGACTGTGTTACTTGACTATGGAAATGGTGCAACAGGGGTATTTATTACTTGTACACATGACGTCATTGGTACTGATCGGTTTGAGATTTTAGGGGATAATGGAAAAATTGTCGTTGAGGATAGCAAGAAAGTAACGATTAAACGGTTACACAAACCTGAAGCTGAAATGAGCGCAACGATGAGCATGCAAGAAGTAAATGAAATTGTTACTGGTAAAGGAACTGAAGGTATTTATAATGAAGAGGTATTAGAGTTTGAAAGCGCTTGGGGTGAACAGCATATTAACGTGTTGCAGAACTTTGCTAATAGCTTGATCCATGGTGAAGCGATCTTAGCTCCAGGTAGTGATGGAATTAATGGAGTATCCTTAGCAAATGCTATTCATCTTTCTAGCTGGCTAGGAAAGGAAGTAGAATTGCCAATTGATGAAGAAGTATATTATCAAGAACTAATGAAAAAGGTCGAAGAAGAAAGAAATACAGCTGTAAAATAATCGATCTAAGCGCTAAACGGAAGGGATTGGCAATATGCTTAAAATAGCAATAATTGGACTTGGAGACGTATCAAAGGTCCATATTCCCGCTATTCAAAATAATATAAACGCAAAATTAGTTGCGGTGTGTGATATTGATAAATCATTAAAGGACACTGTTGACCAAACCACTTTCTACTCAGATTATAAAACGATGTTAAAAATGGAATCTTTAGATTGTGTTCACATCTGTTTACCACATCATCTACATTATCCGGTTGCAAAGGCGTGTGTGGAGAGTGGGGCGCATGTCCTTCTCGAAAAACCTATTGCAAGTTCTGTGAAGGATGGGTTGTCTTTAGTTGAGCTAGAACAGAAAAATAAAGACATTAAGATTGGTGTTTCCTTTCAAAATCGATTAAATGAAACGTTTCTTAAACTACAGGAACTGATAGCTAGTGGCGCGTATGGCGAGGTGCTAGGTATAAAGGGAATAGTGACTTGGTGCCGACCTAAATCTTATTATGATATGAAGCCGTGGCGCGGTAAGATGAACGAAGCTGGTGGTGGAGTGATGATCAATCAATCTATTCATACACTTGATTACATGCAACTGATTGGTGGTAACATTTCGTCGATTAGAGGTACAGTAGACAATTTAATAGAAAATGGGCACGAAGTAGAAGATACAGCTGTTGCCCACATTCGGTTTCAAAGTGGTGCAACAGGATTGTTTTTTGCTACGACGACGAATGCTATAAATTCGAGTGTTGAATTCCAAGTAGTATTAGAGAAAGGTAAACTTACGATAAAAGATAACATTCTAACAACTGTCAATGAGACTGGAAATAAGGAAAAAATTGTGGAGGACTCAAGACTAGATGGCTCCAAATTTTATTATGGTGCCAGTCATACGAAAATAATTGATCAATTTTATCAATGTATTATAAATGATAAACAGAATTATGTGCACGTAAAAGAGGGTCAAATAACAATGCAGATGATCGATGCTATTTATCGATCATCTGCACAAAAATCATTAGTAGAGTGGAGGTAATAGAATGGAAAAAGGTAAAATTGGTGTTCAAATGATGATGTTAAAAGAAAAAGTTGCTGAACTAGGTGCCTATGAAACACTGAAACGGATTTATAATTTAGGTTATCGTGCAGTTGAGGTATCACAAATTCCGATGACACCAGAAAATGTAGCAGAAATCAAAAGAGCTAGTGAAGACTTTGGTATTAAAATAGCGGCAATGTCAGCTGCGTTAGAACCGGCAATGCCTGGTGCACCTGGAGAAACTCTTAGTAATGATTTTGATAAGATCG
The DNA here is from genome assembly GCF_045635475.1 of Radiobacillus sp. PE A8.2. Lineage (NCBI taxonomy): Bacteria > Bacillati > Bacillota > Bacilli > Caryophanales > Bacillaceae > Radiobacillus > Radiobacillus sp. PE A8.2. The sequence continues at coordinate 41,449 of NZ_JBJGXI010000041.1, forward strand.
TTAATGATTGTAAAACATTGAAATGTAATTTCCTCCGCATCGGAATGTTGCCGATGACGGTCATCGGTGAGAAGGATAGTGTTATGGGCTTTATCGATCGTGCAGAACAAATGGCACATCGTTTAGCGGATTATGATATTGAGCTTTACTATCACACCCATCATATAGAATTCCAGAAATATGATGGAGAATATTTGTTAGATTTAATCAAAAACCATACAACTAAGTTAGGATTCGAGTTAGATGTGCACTGGATCCAACGTGCTGGTGAAAATCCTATCGAAGTTATTAAACAGTACAAAGATCGTATATCGCTATTGCATTTAAAAGACTATCGTATTGGTAAACTAGATATAACAGAGAAGGATTTTGAAGATAAAAGTGTGTTTTCTAAGAAGTTTATCAATTTGATAGAGTTTGCGGAGGTAGGCGAAGGAAATCTTGATATTAATGGAGTCATTCAGGCAGGTCTAGAGAGTGGTGCCAAATATTTCTTGGTCGAGCAGGATGATACGTATGGGATTGATCCGTTTGAGTGTCTTGATACATCGGCGAAAAATTTACGTAAGTTAGGTTATTCAGATTGGTTTTAGATTGTATTTTTTTCGAAAGATAAGAAGGTATATAAATGTGTACAAGTGTCTAGCTCTGAGCGCCAGAAACTACGCGACTTCACGAATCGCCCTGCGATAAGTCATCATTGATTCAAGTTTTATGGAAAGTCGACTAAAAGCGGACTTGTCGTCCAACGTCGACATCCCCCCTTTGCGGGGGCATGATTCCTTTATTAATCGATTCGCTTCAGTCGCTGCGTTTCTATACGGCGCTCTAGAACTTTTCTTATTTCTTAATCTATGTGGAGGTGTTTAGGTGAGCAAAGACGGAATGAATTATGCGCCGAAGGGAAAGCCGAATCCCGTTGTCGAGAAGGGGCAGTTTCCAATTGCTGCTGTCGCACTTGACCATGGACATATTTTTGGTATGTGTAACGGTTTGGTTGAAGCAGGTGCGACAATAAAGTGGGTTTATGATCCAGATCCAAAAAAAGTTAGCGATTTTATTGAGAAATTTCCAGAAGCTAAAGCTGCAGAATCATTAGAACAAGTATTAACAGACCCGTCAATAAAACTAGTGGCTGCTGCAGCAATACCTTCTGAGCGAAGTGCACTAGGAAACAAAGTGTTGAAAGCGCAGAAGGATTATTTTACAGACAAAACTCCTTTTACAACCATGAATCAACTAGAGGAAACAAAGCGTGTGGTCAAAGAAACAGGACAAAAGTATATGGTCTATTTTAGTGAGCGGCTGCATGTAGAGGGAGCGGTGTTTGCGGGAGATCTAATTAAACAAGGTGCGATTGGTCGTGTCATTCAAGTAACAGGTTTTGGACCGCATCGGTTGAATGCTTCGAGCCGGCCAGGTTGGTTCTTTAACAAAGCACAATACGGCGGGATTTTATGTGATATAGGTAGTCACCAGATTGAACAATTTTTATACTATGCAGGATGTGAGGATGCAAAAATTCTACATAGTAAAGTAGCGAATTACAATAATCCAGATTATCCACAATTAGAAGACTACGGCGACGCAACGCTTGTTGGTAATAATGGAGCTACACAATATTTTCGTGTAGATTGGTTCACGCCTGATGGATTGAGCACATGGGGAGACGGACGCACTTTTATTATTGGTACAGAAGGAACGATTGAGATTCGTAAGTATGTCGATGTGGCGAGACAACAATCTGGGGATCATTTATTTCTAGTAAATAAAGACGGAGAAAAGCATTATGAATTAGCAGAGCAAGTTGGTTTTCCCTTCTTCGGAGAGTTAATAAAAGATTGTTTACATCGAACAGAACATGCAATGACTCAAGCTCATGCGTTTAAGGCAGCTGAATTATGTCTGCAAGCACAAGAGCAAGCCATTGTAATAGAAAAATGTCTTTAGGTGTGGAAGATATGGATTGCAGATATCCGCTTTGCCTTAAGTATCTTTTATGAAGAATCTAAGTTATTTGTTTTTTTATCCACTATCCCATAAATCAGAGGCTCAACAGTTTTCTGAATTACAGAAACTTCTTAAGGACATTCAGTTTCATTTGAAAGAATCTTTAAAAGTGTCTATTTAGTCAATTCCATAATACTGAATTTTAGCTATCTGCATCCATATATAGTCGGATCAAATCGTATCCGAACTATATATGGATGAGGATAGCTGTATAAGGTAATTATAAAATTGACTCTATTACTTAAATAATAGGAAGAAGTGGAGAATTTCCTGATCAAACGAGAAGTGAGTTAATAAAACTTATTGATACAAAAGAACAGCGATTTTACATGGAGAATGCCTAAGTTGCTAGTAGAAAGCAACTTCATTCTTCTGAGAGCGATATTCTAACATCCTATATGGAAGCGTCCAAGAATTTAAAACATTAATCATTCAAAAAGATATTTATGCGGTGACTGCTTACGTTGAAAAATGGATAAAGTATTATCCAAGATAATAAATTTGTCCCAAATAATGTTCGGGAGTGGGTAATAAAAGTCATCTTTGACATTAAGCTAAAGTTTAATTCTCTTCTGAATTTTGAATCTAATTATTCTGTATCTGTTTCAGATAATCTTATTATAAAAGCAGAATCAATTTACCAGTTAGAGGCTTATATGAAGGAGATCTTTACTAAACTCGTCCGTAATATCGGATCTATCAATGAAGGTCCAAAAAGAAATGAAATTCTAAAAGCACAGAAATTTGTGCTAGTTAATTAAGTTATTTTGGAAGTGGATTTTCAAGGAAAAGATCAAAATGTATATAGGTACAAGAATGCAAGTGTTTTATAACCCAGACAATTTTTCGACATGATTAAGATGTTAAAGGAAGATGAAGTTTGGCGTCAGCCCTTAGAGAAAGGAGTGGTAGAGGTTGATGTGTAAACCATTAAGTAGAGAATAAACATTAAACTTGCCACAAAGGATTTTCCACTTGAATAATAAAGCAAATGCAAGTATCCTTTAAATAAGAAATTAGTTTGTTTGACGAACAAATTAAATATTTCTAGAAAATAATAATACGCGAGGTAGGGGAGAGCAGAATGGAAAAATTTATTACAGATGATTTTCTCTTGTATAATGATGTTGCAAAGCATTTATATCATCACGTTGCAAAAAATCTACCAATCATAGACTATCATAATCACCTGAATCAAAAAGAGATACTAGAAAACAAAAATTATACTAATATCGCAGAAATTTGGCTTGCAGGAGACCATTACAAATGGAGAGCGATGAGGGCCAATGGGATTAGTGAGGATTATATCACTGGAGACAAGAGTGATTATGAGAAATTTCTAGCTTGGGCGAAAACCGTTCCCAATACATTCGGAAACCCGCTATATCACTGGACACACTTGGAGCTTCAGAGATACTTCGGAATTGATGAGCTTTTGAACGAGGAGACGGCACCTGCCATATGGGAAGAAGCCAATCGTAAGCTCGCAACGCCTGACTTATCGGTGCGTTCCATTCTTAAAAAAGATAATGTGGTGTTTGTTGGAACAACTGACGATCCGACTGACACTTTAGAATATCATGCTGCGTTGGCGAAAGCGGATTTCGGAAGCAAGGTATCTCCTTCTTTCCGGCCGGATAAAGGATTAAATATTGATGCAACTGATTTTCTAGCATGGATAGCAAAGCTAGAACAAGCAGAAGACAGTACGATTACGAATTACCAAGCTTTATTGGATGCACTAACGAAGCGGATAGACGTGTTCGATGAATTAGGTTGCCGCAGTTCTGATCATGGAATTAATGTTATGTACTTTGAAGAGGCAACGAAGGAAGAAGTCACAACTATTTTCGAAAAACGACTAAAGGGTGAACCATTATCTGAGAAAGAGGTAAACCAGTATCGTACGTATACGTTAGTATTTTTAGGAAAGCTATATGCAGCAAAGGGCTGGGTTATGCAATTACACATTAACCCACTTCGCAATAACAATACGCGTATGTTCCGTCAAATTGGCCCGGACAGCGGGTTTGACTCTATTGGTGATCGTCTGCTAGCAGAACCGCTAGCTAAATTTTTGGATGCGTTAGAGATGAATGGAAATTTACCTAAAACCGTCCTTTATTCACTAAACTCCAGAGATAATAACGTGTTAGCTGCAATGGCAGGAAACTACCAAAATCATGAAATTCCTGGAAAAGTCCAATTTGGTACAGCCTGGTGGTACAACGACCATATTGACGGCATGGAAGACCAAATGAAAACATTAGCCAGTACAGGTCTGATTAGTAACTTCATCGGCATGTTAACAGACTCCAGAAGTTTTCTATCATTCTCACGACATGAGTACTTCCGCAGAATTCTGTGTAACCTATTAGGAACATGGGTAGAACAAGGAAAAGTACCAAAAGATATGAACCTGCTAGAAACGTATGTGAAAAATATTTGTTATTATAATGCAGAACGCTATTTTGATATTTGAGACAGTAGGGACGGTTCTTCCGTCCCAATTTATTTGCAATAGCAATCTATTGTTCTTGTATATTCCTTATTAATAGCATAATAGACTAAGCTCATATAAATGGAGACCCCAATTAACTCAAAAACATCCTAGACCAGCGATACGCCAATCTAGGATAAACATGATCTGTAATACCTTAAGCGCCAAAGATTTGGCCCTCCACTCGGAAACTTATCTTCATAGCCCCTTGACGTATGGGATAGGCGAGCCGTCCTCATAGCCGTCAAGCTAAGAAACAGAACACTCTAATACAAACGCGTTAGCTCTTTCTAAATCTTTATATTGAAAAAATTTCCAATAAGTGGTTAGTCCTCGGACAAGGTGTCAAGAGAAGCTTTTAAAAAACCTATCACCCAGAGAACGTTTCTTCATAGGAGAGGTTAAGAATGTCAAAAGGACTAATATGTTTGCTTCTATGTTCTTTCTTTCCGTGTCGACAGACGTTTTCATAGACGGTTTTGATTACTTCAATTATCGATGTAATCCCCTTTGAAATGGCGCGCGCCATGAATGGTAGTGATTGTTTCGCCTGTTGTATTCCTTTATATTCACTACCCTCTATGGCGTGTTTTTGATAGAGGAGATAACGACATTGAAAAGCCATCATAGAAGATAAAAGAATACGGATTAAAGTCCCATACAGATGACATTCAAAACGTTCCTGTTTCATCGTTCGAACGTGATCAATTTCAAATAATGATTTCCATGTTTTAAACAGAATTTCCACTTGCCAGCGTAACGAATATAATGGGTAAAGCTCTTGCGGTTCTAAGTATTCTTGTGTTACATTGGTGACAAGAATTTGGATAGCATTTCTTTGTGAAGCAGATTGGGTTGGTTTCCCTTTCTGCTTCTTTTTTTGTAGAAATGCATCTCGACGTTTACATTGTTCCTCGGTTAGTTTTTGAACCACAACTCTGGTATCTAAGCTGGTTCGTGGGTAATCACTACACGAATAAATCCATAATCAACAGTCTCACCAGGGGATATATTTTCCGCGTCTTGCATCGGATCAACTGGCAGCCATCCGCGGTGTGTATCCCATAACCATAGTTTTGTATTCGTTGGTATCCGACTAATATAAGACGCTCCTTGCTTATCAATTTTCTTTAGATTCTCCGCTGAATAGTAACCAAGATCTCTTAAACATAGATCTTCTGGTCGGAGAGATGGTTCTACATCAAGCGCGGCTTTTCGATCACTAGCCTTTCCGTGATGCACAGAAGTATGAAGAAATCGGCCTTGATACCATTCATATTCAAGCTGCACCTTCACACCAGAGCCATTAGTACCAAGATAATTTGTAAGGTGATCCGGTAATTGAAAAGACGTGGCATCCATAATCCTTATCCGTGAGAACATGCGATTCTCATCAATAGGAGCAACAAACCAGTCTTGTTTAGATAATAATTGAAAGAAAATCTCTTTCAGAAACGCTGTCGCATTATCATTAAAACGACTATCTAGTGCCTGCTTGGAAAGAGATGTTTTCGATTGAAGAGAAAGTGTGCCACAAAGCTCATGTAAACTTTCATCACTTACGGAATCAGCTGAAAGAGAGCAAAGCACGAGAAAATCTTCAGGCTTTAGCTTGCCTTTTCGTTGAACAAACTTAGTATCTCTAGCAAATTGACGCAACGCTGATTTAGAGATTGTAGAATAAATAGCTTCTGCAAACGGACGAATGTCTTTACGTGAAATCATGAAAAATCATCCTTTCTTGGTGAATTTATCAAGGAAGGATAGCAAAAGATTCCACTATTTTAAAGTGTTGTGCTTAGCTTGACGGCTATGCGAGCCGTCCTTGTGTTCCTGTAACGAACTGTTTTGTCTTCTACTCTTCGTTTTAGATAAAGAATATACGGCACATAGTAAAGCAATTACGGTAACGATACTCCCAACCCATGGCATTTGCGCCACGGTGCCGGTTTGTTCCAAAGCGATTCCGCCCATCGCAGAACCTACGGCAATCCCAACTTGCAGTGCTGAATTGTTAAAGCTCTGCTGGATATCCGAGGTGGCTGGTGCGGCTTGAATCAAAAAGCTTTGCTGCGGTGGAGCTAATGCCCAACTTAGCGCAGCCCAGATGATCATCACTGGGATAAACAGCACAAGCGAAAATGTAGTGAACGGCAAGATTCCGAGCACAACTACAAAGGCGATGATCACCATCAAAATGCTCTTCTTCGTACCAATCCAATCGGAAAGTGTACCACCTAAAGCCCCGCCGCCAACTGCTGCAATTCCGAAAATGAAGTAGCACACGCTAACGATATCGATTGTGCTAAAGACGTGGAATCGTAAAATTTTACTAGCCCGCATTTTCCGGTTTGGATTCAACCTTCTCGGAAGGAAAGCACAAAAAAATTCTGATTACAAACAACGAATAATTGCCGATTCATTTTCTGTAATCAGGATCTTAAGGTTTCTAGTAGAGACCCTCAAGCCATATTCTTAAGGTTACACAGTTTAATATTTAATTTGTGGACACTTTAGAGATTGTACAATAGTTTCTTTTGGTTTTCAAAAAGGAAATTTGTATAGTGTAGATATGTGCCACACCTCCAAGATGAATTGCTCTAGCTTTGTTGGCTTTTACCTCCTTATATGTTTATTTGGAAAGGAGTTCAGGGGTTGATATAGCTGAAATTTCATGTTGTATATTTTTTT
>NZ_JBJGXI010000042.1:0-47887 GCF_045635475.1 Radiobacillus sp. PE A8.2
ATTTTTTCTAACTTCGTTGAATAATCACCTGCGTTAGAAAATAAATTTCCTTAGTTTTAAAGCAAGAAAAGTGACGCTTAAAAGCATTTGGGGAATATCTAAATTAATAATGAAGATCCATTTGTTCAGAGAATATTAATGAAAGATATTTTCGCTTTGTGAAAATTTTTTGGTCCGGTAGTTCAGTTGGTTAGAATGCCTGCCTGTCACGCAGGAGGTCGCGGGTTCGAGTCCCGTCCGGACCGCCACTTTAATTTTATATGATGTTATACATACAGGCCTAAGGAGAATATCCTAGGCCTTTTCTTATGTCTAAAAGATATAGTTTATCCAACTTTTTTTCATTTTATAATGGTTTTTGCTATGATGTAATTAGAAACTAATACATAGTGAGGGTCATTAAATGGATGAATTTGAATTTATAAAGTCGATCCAACAAAAAAATTACATCCAATCAGGTTTAATTAAGGGTGTAGGGGATGATGCGGCGGTATTTCGCCAATCCTATAAAGATATAGTGACGGCTGTTGATACGTTTGTTGAAGATGTACATTTTTCAAAATCAACAATGAATGCCTTTCATGTTGGATATCGAGTATTAGCCGCAAACATAAGTGATATGGCTGCGATGGGCTGTGATCCGGCATATTATTTAATATCAATTGTGATTCCGAAGCATTGGACTGATCAAGAACTTCATGAAATATATCAAGGTATGCACAATATCGCCAAACAATATGGGATGGATTTAATTGGTGGCGATACGGTATCTGGTAAAGAATTAGTAGTTTCTGTAACGATTATCGGATTTGTTGATAAAGACTGTGCGCGACTAAGAAGTTCCGCTGAAGATGATGATATTGTATTTGTTACGGGTACATTGGGTGACGCTGCAGCAGGATTTTTCTTGTTACAAAAGGAAAACGATCATTCACCATCCCCCTATTTAATTAACAGACATCGGATGCCCGAACCAAGAGTTGCCTTTGCAACTGCATTAAAAAGTATCAATCGTGTTACGCTCAATGATGTTAGCGACGGGATAGGGAATGAGGCTGCCGAAATTGCAGAAGCATCGGGAGTTACTGTTTATATTAATGAAGCTAAGATACCAGTTCATAATGAATTACTACAGTTTTCAAATGAACAACAAATACAATGGAAGTTGTTTGGCGGGGAAGATTTTGAATTAATCGGTACAGTTGCACGAAAAGACTGGCCTATGGTAGAAGAGGCAGCGATTAAAACAGGTACATTAGTGAAACAAATTGGTTATGTTAAGCACGAACCTAAGAAAAACGGTACGGTCTTTTTAGAAAAAGCAGGAAAGATAACAAAGCTTGATAAAGCTGGATATACTCATTTGAAATAGGTGATATGATGAATCAAATACAATTAGAATCAAAAACAACGTTGGAAACGACGAAGCTTGCTGAAAAGCTAGCTAATTTACTCAGGCCTGGCGATGTTGTCACTTTGGAAGGTGATTTAGGAGCAGGGAAAACAACATTCACGAAAGGTCTTGGCGCAGGTCTTGGTGTCAAAAAAATAATTAATAGTCCTACTTTTACGATTATAAAGGAATACCAAGGTGAAATCCCTTTCTATCATATGGATGTGTACCGTCTTGAAAATAGTGATGAAGACATTGGTTTTGATGAATACTTTTATGGTGATGGGGTCACAGTGGTTGAGTGGGCTTCATTTATTGAAGATTATCTTCCTAAAGAAAGATTGGATATCCGGATAGATGTAAAAGATGAGCAAAGTAGAATTATTACTTTTACTCCGAGAAGTCATTATTTTGAAAAGATTTGTGAGGGGCTAGCACGATGAATATACTCGCTATCGATACTTCCAATCAAGTACTGGGCATAGCAATTACTAGAGATGGTGAATTGGTCGGTGAACTGATAACGAATGTAAAAAGAAATCACTCGGTTCGTCTAATGCCTGCAATCAATCAATTAATGAAAGAAACGAACGTACGACCTGAAGATCTTAACAAAATAGTAGTTGCCAAAGGACCGGGTTCTTATACTGGGGTAAGAATAGGCTTATCAACAGCTAAAACAATGGCCTGGGCTTTGCAAATACCAGTTGTGGGCGTATCCAGTCTAGAACTACTTGCCTACCAAGGAGTACTATCTAATAGCCTTGTATGCCCATTTTTCGATGCGCGTCGGGGATTAGTATACACAGGATTGTATCAAGCAGATGCTAAGGGCAAGCTAGAATTAGTCGAAAAAGAGACGAATGTTCTGTTTCAAGAGTGGCTTATAAAGCTTAGAGACAGACAGCAACATGTATTGTTTTTCAGTCCAGACATGGCAATCCACCAATCTGCAATTGAAGAAACCATGGGAATGAGTGCTATAATTGATCCAATTAATCAAATTTCACGTCCTTCTGTACTAGCTTATATCGGCGGTAACAAACAACCAGATGAGCTACATAAGCTCACACCAAACTATCTACGGTTAGCAGAGGCAGAAGCGAAATGGATGGAACAACAGGGGAAAGAATAATGACTAAAATTGTTATGCGACAAATGGTACTAGAAGATATAGAACAAGTGATCCTGACGGAGAATGCCTCTTTTGCAGTACCGTGGAAGGAAGAAGTGTTTGAAAAAGAGATAACGGAAAATCCCTATGCTATTTATTTTGTGATCGAACACGACAATAGAATCTTCGGGTATTGTGGATTGTGGATCGTTATAGATGAGGCACAAATTACAAACATAGCTATATCTCCACAATTTCGAGGCAAGGGATTTGGTCAGATGTTGTTTCAATATGTGTTAAATCAAGCGATTGCATTAGGTGCTGCAAGGCTGTCCCTTGAGGTGCGTGTATCCAATATTGTTGCACAACGTGTTTATCGTAAATTTGGACTAGTTCCAGGTGGAATACGAAAAAGTTATTATACAGATAATCAAGAAGATGCATTAGTGATGTGGGTGAAATTATGACAAAAGATGAATACATACTTGCTATAGAAACAAGCTGTGATGAAACAGCTGCAGCAATCATAAAAAACGGCGTCGAAATTGTTTCTAATGTTGTTGCTTCTCAAATCGAAAGTCACAAACGATTTGGTGGTGTGGTGCCTGAGATTGCATCAAGACACCATGTGGAACAAATAACGGTGGTGTTAGAAGAGACATTTGACAAAGCAGGACTAACGATTGATGAGATCGATGCGATTGCTGTTACGGAAGGCCCTGGATTAGTTGGGGCTTTATTAGTCGGTGTGAATACAGCAAAAGCGTTAGCATTTGCGAAACAGAAGCCATTAATAGGTGTTCATCACATTGCCGGACATATTTATGCGAATCGGCTGTTAACTGAGTTTGCTTTTCCGTTACTTGCTCTCGTAGTATCAGGTGGACACACTGAACTTGTTTTAATGCGTGAGCACGGCTCGTTTGAGATCATTGGAGAGACAAGGGATGATGCTGCTGGTGAGGCCTATGACAAGGTGGCTAGAACGCTACAGTTACCATATCCAGGTGGACCTCATATTGATCGCCTTGCCAAAGAAGGCAACGAATCGATTGCGTTTCCGCGAGCTTGGCTTGAGGAAGGGTCTTATGATTTTAGTTTCAGTGGATTAAAATCAGCCGTAATTAATAAACTGCATAATGCAGAACAACGAAACGAAGTATTAAAAAACGAAGATATTGCGGCGAGCTTTCAAGCTAGTGTAATTGATGTGCTCGTAACGAAAACATATCGAGCAGCAAAAGCCTATGATGTGAAACAATTGATCGTTGCTGGTGGTGTAGCAGCCAATCAAGGTTTACGAAAGGCACTAACAGATAAATTTGAGAATGAACCGATCGAGCTTCTGATTCCGCCATTACATTTGTGTACCGACAATGCAGCGATGATCGGTGCAGCCGGAAGTATCGCCTATAATCAAGGTCATCGTGCCGGATGGGATTTAAACGCTAATCCTGCATTGGATTTAGAGCAATATGGAAAACGATCAACAACATAAGTAATTCAAGGAGACTATGGGATATTATCCATAGTTTCTTTTAATTAGGATTGAATGAGTAATTGTACTAAAGCTGCATTGAATAGGTACCGTAAAAATGGGGATAGTCAAGCAGTGATTCCCAGTTTATTTGCAGTTTTGTGCTACTTATTAACATTTCTATTAAGTTATACACAGGATAATGTGCGAATTGTGGATTAAATTGTATATTACCTGCTAATAAAGGGGTTGTGATGGGGATAAAAAATGTGGATAAGTAATTTGTTGTCTGTGGACAGTGTGTATAACTCTGTTGACAACTGTTATATTAAGCTTTTGGATGTGGATATCGGTGTGTATATTTTGTAAAAAAAATCGCTTATTAACAAGCAACGTTAATAAGCGATTTTTTAATAATGTGTATAAGCTCATTCATGAAGTGATTCCCATTCCTCCATTAATGCCTCAATTTGTTTGTGGTTCGCTTCATTTCTTTCTGTTAACTCTAATGCTTTCTCATGGTTTTGAAATACATCAGGTTCACATAATAATGCCTCAACATTTTCTATATCTTGCTCAACAGCTTCTATTTCTTGTTCAATTTCTTTTATTCTTCTATCCCGTCTGCGTTGTTCATTTTTCATTGCTTTTTCTTGTTCAAATGATACTTTTGATTCGGCAGGTTTATCTTCACGGCTATCTTTTTGCTCAGCTAATAACTCAATTTCATACTCTTCTTGCTTTTTTTCTAAATAATAATCATAATCACCTAAATAAACGGTGGATTGTTGCGAATTCATTTCAACAATTTCGGTGGCGATTTTGTTGATAAAATAACGGTCATGGGAAACGAATAAAATCGTTCCAGGATAATCGATTAATGCAGCTTCTAATACTTCCTTACTGTCGAGATCTAAATGGTTCGTCGGTTCATCTAGAATTAATAAATTAGCTTTCTCTAACATTAGTTTGGAAAGTGACAGTCTCGCTTTTTCTCCGCCACTTAAGGATGATACAGATTTTAAAACATCATCACCGGTAAATAGAAAGTTTCCTAGCACAGTACGGATATCCTTTTCATTCATTGTCGGATATTCGTCCCAAAGCTCACTTAAAACCGTTTTGTTGGAATGCAGCCTCGTTTGTTCTTGATCATAATAACCAATTTGAACATTAGTACCGAGTTGAATGGTTCCTTTGTTTGCCTGCAAATGTCCGACGATTGCTTTAAGTAACGTAGTTTTTCCGACACCATTAGGACCGATTAAGGCAATGCTATCTCCTCTAGAAGCTTGGAATGTCAAATTGGAAAATATATGATCTTTACTATCGTCATAACGAAATGCTAAATTAGAAATTTTTAATACGTCGTTGCCACTGCGACGGTCAATAGCAAATGAAAACTTTGCGGACGCTTCATCACCACTAGGCTTATCAACCCGTTCCATTTTTTCTAACTGCTTTCGACGGCTTTGCGCACGCTTCGTTGTTGATGCACGAACGAGATTTTTTTGCACGAAATCTTCCATACGTTTAATTTCTGACTGCTGCTTTTCAAATTGCTTTAAATCGCGCTCATAATTCGCGGCTTTTTGATCTAAATACTTACTGTAATTACCATGAAATTTAGCAGACTGGTTACGAGATATTTCATAAACGATATTAACTGTCTTGTCCAAAAAATAACGGTCGTGGGAGACAATCACTACAGCGCCTTTATAGTTATTCAAATAACCTTCTAGCCATGAGAGTGTTTCAATGTCTAAGTGGTTCGTAGGTTCATCAAGGATTAAAATGTCTGGTTTTGATAATAGAAGTTTTCCTAGTGCCAGTCGTGTCTTCTGGCCACCACTTAATGCATTAATTTGTGTATCCCAGTCGAAATGCTGAAAATGCAAACCGTTTAACACGGCTTTAATTTCAGCCTCATATTGATAGCCACCCTCTGTGCGAAAAGCTTGTTGCTTTCGGTCATAGTCAGCTAACAACTGCGCATAAGCAGACTGATTTTCTATTAAATCAGGATCACCCATCTTTTGTTCAATTTTTCGTAATTCAGCTTCTTTATCAACTAAATATTGAAATACACGAAGCATTTCATTCCAAATCGTCTCATTAGACTCAAGCCCCGTATGTTGCTCTAAATAACCAATTGTAACGTCTTTAGGCTTGTGAATCTTCCCTTCATCATAGGCCAGCTGATTGGCCATAATTTTTAACAAAGTAGATTTACCAGCCCCATTACGACCTACAATCGCGATCCGGTCACTCGTTTTTATTTCAAGTTTTATATTCGATAAAATGAGTTCTGCCCCATATCGTTTTGTTAATTGATTTACTTGCATTAAAATCATACTATTCACCTCATTATATTAAGTGTAGCTTAATAATCTTAAAAGTAGCAAGCATCTTCTTTTAGTAAACGAGGAGAAAGCTAACAAATTTTGTTAACTTAGTGAATTAATTCACGACAGTTCCACATTTTTTTGTTAAAATATAGACAAGCTTGTAAAACATGGTCAACCAGTAAAGACAAGAACCGTGACTGAGAACCACAATTTTTTATAGTGCTAAAAAAATGAATGCGCTATCATAAGTTTTCTAGGTGGATAACAAACAAGGATTGGACTATCCTAGATAATAACGAAATACGGAGGAATAGATGATTATGAGTGAGCAAAATAAAATACCACAAGCAACAGCTAAACGATTACCACTTTATTTTCGTTTTATAAATAATTTACATTTACAAGGAAAGCTTCGCGTATCGTCTAAAGAGCTTAGTGATGCAGTGAAAGTTGATTCTGCAACAATTCGACGCGATTTTTCCTATTTTGGTGCACTTGGTAAAAAAGGATATGGATACAACGTTGAATATTTACTAAGCTTCTTTAGAAAAACGCTAGATCAGGATGAGATTACACGAGTGGCACTTATCGGTGTTGGTAATCTTGGTACAGCATTTTTGCATTATAATTTTATGAAAAACAATAACACGAAAATCGAAATGGCTTTCGATGCAGACCCGAATAAAGTCGGCACTGTCATTGATGGTATTCCGATTTATCACATCGATGACTTAGAGGAAAAAGTAGGTGGGGTTGAAGTAGCAATACTGACCGTTCCAGTTGCTGAAGCACAAGGCATAACGGACCGATTACTAGGAGCAGGCATCGTAGGTATATTAAACTTTACACCAGCCAGAATTACAGTACCAGAAGGGATCCGCGTACATCATATTGATTTGGCTGCTGAACTACAATCGTTAGCATACTTCCTGAAGCATTACCCGCTGGATCACGAAGAATAAATGAAAAACAGCTTACCCGGATTATCTGGGTTAAGCTGTTTTTTTATCTTGAGAGTCGATTATGCTAGATGTCACATTGATATTGGATTCAGTTGCTGATCGAGTAAGTTTAAGTGGATATCAATAAAGAACATACTAATTCAGCTGTTGATCGGGTACGTTTTAGCACATATCACTGAAGAACCTACTAATTCGACGGTTAATCAAGTACGTTTAAGTTCATATCAACGAAAAACATACTGATTCAGCGGCTGATCTAGTATGTTTACACCCATATAAACGGAGAACGTAATGATTCAGCAGTTGATCAAGTATGTTCTACATATTTAACCGAAGAACATACTAATTCAGCTGCTGAACGAGTATATTTAAACCCATATCACCGAAGACATACCAATTCAGTAACAGATCGAGTAAATCAATGCGCGCCTAACCAAGTAAAACATAGACTCAAGACTCGCATCCAAATTCATCACTTTTTTTTCTGCTTTTGGATTTTAATATGCACTCCGATGAGACGGATGGCAACGCCAAAATCCAATGTTGCAAATATAATTAGCGCGATTGTAAAAATGTTCCATAATGTATCTTGAGCAGAGACGACGGCAATGTAAGTGAAAAGAGTTCCTAATCCAAAATATAAGGAAGCCGTTAACAGTGGAGATATTCGCATCGGTTAGTTAGCCTCCTAAAAAAATCATTTGTATTTGTTGCTCAAATTGCTCTAATCTTCTTTCTAATTCTGCAGGGTCTACACTGTATTGCATGACGACCGCAAAGGTGTTAATGCCCATGTGCGCAATAATCGGCACAATAATCCGTTTTGTTTGTACATAGAGAAAGGCAAACACCATACCCATGCTTGTGTAAATTAGAATATGTGGATTATCGTTATGAACGAGTCCGAAAATTAACGCGGACGCCAGAGCAGCGATGATAAAGTTTGTCCGTTTATAAATACTACCAAAAATAATTTTACGGAAAATCAGTTCCTCCAATACAGGAGCAAATACAGTAACAACAATGATGAAGATTGGTGCTGTTCGGGCAATGTCCATGATGTTGCTGGTGTTTTGTGAACCAGGTTCAATATGTAAAATATATGTTTCAATTAGTATAGAGGCAATTTGTGCACTATAAGCAAGTAGCATGCCGAGTAAAGCCCATAAGGCAATTGTACCAATTTCACTGCTGCTACGCATATCAACTTGCTTCATGTCTTCCCGTAACAAATAAATAATTACAGCAAGTCCAACACCAAAACTAATAACACTCCAAACACCAGAAGCAAAAATTGGGTCTATATCGTATATCCTGATAAACGGAATAATCAAAGCACCGGACATCTGCATGGCGATATAAGTTAGAATTACGTACCAATATCTTTTCGGCAAAAAGCAACGACTCCTTTTAAAATTAATTGCATCAATTGTATTATTGTACGTATTTTATATCAATTTTAGAATAGACTCGTATAGGAAGTCCACTATTTTAACGAAAACCTTATTTTAAGAGGTTGTTCAAAAATCACAATGATTACTCAAGTAGCCGATAGAGATTGAAGATTGGATCTAGCCGAAAAATCCGTTCCTCACGTAGGTTCTGTCTACGCTCCGGTCCTCTTTTTTTAGCTTCATCCATTCTTCACGGTGCTAAAAACGGACCTTTTTGAATACGCACTTTAAGGAAAGTAGAGAAAGGTGAATAAAGTATAGTTGCTTTAGGCGAAACTTGTAAACAAGCTATAAAAAGCGGTTGCTAGAAATGTCGAAAAAAAATTAATCAGACTGCTTGCAAATTAAGATAGAATTCATTATTATAATAGTTGTGTTAGCACTCTAACTTAGTGAGTGCTAAAAATAAAAAAGAACAATCGAATACTATTAAGGAGGTTTTAAAACATGTTAAAGCCACTAGGTGATCGTGTCATTATTGAAGTTGTAGAGAAAGAAGAACAAACGTCAAGCGGTATTGTACTTCCTGACTCTGCAAAGGAAAAACCACAAGAAGGTAAAGTTGTTGCTGTTGGATCTGGACGTGTGTTTGACAATGGAGAAAAAGTAGCACTTGAAGTTGAAGAAGGTAATGTTGTGGTTTACTCCAAGTTTGCTGGAACAGAAGTAAAGTATGAAGGTAAAGAATACTTAATTCTTCGTGAGAGTGACATCTTAGCTATCGTTGGTTAAGTTTGCGAAGGACAATCCATTTATATCATAAAATGAGTACGTTAAGGAGGACTTTTTAAATGGCTAAAGAAATCAAGTTTAGTGAAGAAGCTCGCCGTGCTATGCTACGTGGTGTAGACACGCTTGCGAACGCTGTAAAAGTTACTTTAGGACCAAAAGGACGTAACGTCGTATTAGATAAAAAATACGGTTCACCACTAATTACTAATGATGGTGTAACAATTGCAAAAGAAATTGAATTAGAAGATCATTTCGAAAACATGGGTGCACAGCTTGTATCTGAAGTTGCATCAAAAACAAACGATGTAGCTGGTGACGGTACAACTACGGCAACAGTATTAGCACAAGCAATGATTCGTGAAGGTTTGAAAAACGTTGCATCTGGTGCAAACCCTGTTGGTGTACGCCGTGGTATCGAGAAAGCAGTTGAGGTTGCTATTAAATCTCTTCGCGAAATCTCTAAGCCAATCGAAAGTAAAGAATCAATCGCACAAGTTGCTGCCATCTCTTCTGGTGATGACGAAGTAGGTCAATTAATTGCAGAAGCAATGGAGCGCGTTGGTAACGATGGCGTTATTACAATCGAAGAATCTAAAGGCTTCTCTACTGAACTAGAAGTAGTAGAAGGTATGCAGTTCGACCGTGGATATGCATCTCCATACATGGTTACAGACCAAGATAAAATGGAAGCAGTACTAGAAGATCCATATATCCTAATTACAGATAAAAAGATCGCTAGCATTCAAGAAGTACTTCCTGTATTAGAGAAAGTTGTTCAACAAAGCCGTCCACTTCTATTAATCGCTGAGGACGTAGAAGGCGAAGCATTAGCTACATTAGTAGTAAACAAACTTCGTGGAACATTCAATGCAGTAGCTGTTAAAGCTCCTGGATTCGGTGATCGTCGTAAAGCAATGCTAGAAGACATTGCAACACTTACAGGTGGTCAAGTAATCACTGAAGATCTTGGATTAGAGCTTAAGAGCACTACAATGGAACAATTAGGCCGCGCTTCTAAAGTTGTTGTTACAAAAGAACACACAACTGTTGTAGAAGGCGCTGGTAATCCAGAACAAATCGCATCACGTGTTGCACAAATCCGTGCGCAATCAGAAGAAACAACTTCTGAATTCGATAAAGAAAAATTACAAGAACGTCTAGCAAAACTTTCTGGCGGTGTTGCCGTAGTTAAAGTTGGCGCAGCAACAGAAACAGAATTAAAAGAACGTAAACTACGTATCGAAGACGCATTGAACTCTACACGTGCGGCTGTACAAGAAGGTATTGTAGCTGGTGGTGGTACTGCACTAGTAAATATCTACAACAACGTAGCAGGATTAGATCTTACTGGTGACGAAGCAACTGGTGCAAACATCGTACTTCGTGCATTAGAAGAACCAGTTCGCCAAATCGCTCATAACGCTGGCCTAGAAGGTTCTATCATCGTAGAACGTCTAAAAGGCGAAGCAGTAGGCGTTGGTTTCAACGCAGCAACTGGCGAATGGGTAAACATGGTAGAAGCAGGAATCGTGGATCCAACAAAAGTTACACGTTCCGCACTTCAAAACGCAGCATCTGTTGCAGCTATGTTCCTAACTACAGAGGCTGTAGTAGCTGATTTACCTGAGCCAGAAGGTTCTGCTCAAATGCCTGATATGGGCGGTATGGGTGGCATGGGCGGCATGATGTGATGACCGCTCAATCCCTTGAAATGCTAAGATAGATATAAAAGAGGCTTCTCACTAGTTGATTAAACTTTTGAGAAGCCTCTTTTTTTATGTGCTAGTTAAAACCATAAGTATAAAAACAACTTCATCATATAATCGACAAGATACTGCATTTCACGGGTGGTGACAGGTAACCGATTTATGTTTGTAGTCACTGTTGCATGAGATGCATAAAACGAAACATGATCTATAAATGTATTTTCAATTATCATATCTACTAGAAAATATTTTAGTCCTATTGCTCTAAATACTCAACCATTTTTGAACCAAGAATAGCTGACAAACCATTACTTTTTGAACGTCATAATAATAGGTCCTATTCAAGCATCCCTGCGTAAAACAACTGGCTATCCATGCATCAAATCCCGTTTTCCGATTTATTCTTTTTTTAGTTTGAGCTGTCGTATAACTCCTAGACATTTTCTATGAAGGTTATCGCATGAATAAACAAGTCTAAAAATGTGTGGAATCTTTGGCGATTACAGTAAACCACATTGACCATATCCACTCTTTAAAATATACTGAAACCATTAACATTAAACATAAAAGTGAACATACTTATTATCAATAGATATGGGTTATGCAACTAGAGAGGAGCTGTGACTTGAGTTGGTCAAAGAATCTATTTATATTGGTCACGGTTGTTTTAATTATTGGTTTGGTCGCCTATTATTGGAACGTTTTAAATGAAGATACTGTAGTCAAAAGAGGAGAGGTTAACCTCTCGCAATCAGAATTTTTTGAGAAAGGGTACATTGAACTAAATGGAGAATGGGAGTTTTACTGGCGAGAATTGTTAGAACCTAAAGATTTCGAGCAACAAAATGAAGATATAGATTATACACTTGTTCCAGGAAATTGGAGTCGAGATCTTCATGGTAATCAGTATGAAAATAAAGGTTTTGCGACTTACCGAATGGTAATAAATGATATTCCTGATGACATATATTTCGGCTTTAAAAAATCAAATATTCGTAATGCCAGTAAAGTCTACATAAATGGAGAAGTCGTTTTAGAAGATGGGCATGTTTCAAAATCCTTGGAAGGTAGTATCCCAGGGAATAATTCGGACATTACTTATTTTGAATTGCATGATGAAACGGCGGAAATTATTATCCAAGCGTCTAATCATGAATATATCGTAGGTGGTATTTCCAGACCACTTCTATTTGGTTTGCAACAAGATTTAGTAAGGCATCAACAACAAAATATTATGTTTGAATTTGCTATGATATTAGTAGTGTTTATGGTCGGTGTATTTTATATTATTTTATTCTTTACAAGCAGATACTACCGTAGGATGGAACCCGCAACTTTTGTGCTAGCGCTAAGTTGCTTATGCTTTGGTGCTATGGGGAGTATGTATAGTGAACGAATTATTACCGTTATGTTTCCAGACCTCACATTGAATACAACCTTCCGATTTGGTCACATCGTCAGTGCTTTATCAGTTATATTTGTGTTGAATGTTGTTAATAAAATTAATGATGATTTTCTGTCGAACCGCATGAAATCTATTATCTCGGTCATGTTTGGTGTTTTCATTATTTTTGTATTAACCTTACCGCTGGAAGTGTATTTGAGCACATTAACTTTTTATATGATTTTCGTCGTCGGTGTATTTTTATGGATTTGGATAAAAGTCTTCCTTACGTTCTTTAAAAAACAAGATAAGGGAATGAAACAAATTGAGCATGTCACACTTATTGTTGCAATATTTTCTGTATTTTTATTTTGGTTTGATGTTATGCTCTATAGTTTTGGCATTAAAGCAGATATGAAAATTGCTTTTTTGTGCATGGCGATTTTTAGCCTCGCAATAGCCTCGCTACTAATTTATCGTTATACCCTTTACTACAAAAAAAGTGAAGAGCTCTCGATAGAATTACTTCAAACCTTAGAAGTATTAACTGAGAAATCTAATCAGGTTAAGGAAAATGAATTAGCGTTTTTACAAGCTCAAATTAAACCGCATTTTTTGTTTAATGCCTTAAATGTGATATCTTCTATGATATTAAAGCGTTCAGACCAAGCATACGAGCTAGTTTTATCATTGAGCGATTATTTGCGTGCGAAATTTGATTTTTATAATAAAGAGAAATGGATCAGTATTAGAGATGAATTAGGTTTCATCTATTCCTATCTTGATATCGAACAGGCTCGTTTTGAAGAACGATTAAAGGTGGACGTTCAGTTGAACGATGATATAGATTTTGTTGTGCCTCCATTATTAATTCAACCGTTAGTTGAAAATGCTATAAGGCACGGTGTCAATATGAAAAAAGAAGGAGGCACTGTCTCCATTCATATTACCAAAATAACACAAGGTCATCTGATCAAGGTAAGTGATGATGGAGTAGGAATGACTAGAGAAAAGATACGAGATATATTAGATCAAGCATTTTCAAATAAGGATGGAATTGGATTGCAAAATATTCAAAATCGTATGCATCGTTTATTCGGGAAGGGATTACAAATTGAGAGTTCACTAGGAGAAGGAACAACGATTTCAGTAATAATACCTGATCGGAGGATATCAAATTGAAAATACTCATGATTGACGATGAACGAATGGCCATGGAGCATCTAAAAACAATTCTTGAAAAAAGTCAGCAAGTGGAAGTTAATGACTTAGCAACTTTTGTATCACCAAGCGACGCTTTACAGTGGGCTCACACAGAGCAAGCTGATATAGCGTTTGTGGATATTGAAATTCCGGAAATGAATGGATTGGTTTTAGCAGAAAAATTGAAAACCATTCAGCCTCATCTGGAGGTTATATTTGTCACAGCTTTTGAAGAATATGCGGTGGAAGCATTTAAACTATATGCGTTAGATTATTTGCTTAAACCAGTCCGCCCTGAGCGAATGTTAACGACATTAAATCGAATCTATACTAGATTGGAAGAGAAAAAGTCGATGGCAAAATCTTTTGAAAAGGTTATCATTCATTTATTAGGAAACTTGACCATTCAAAAAGGAGATCAGGATATTGATTTGAAATGGCGTTCTGGTAGAGTTAAGGAGTTATTTGCTCTTTTGTTGCATTTCCGCCAGCAACCGATTTCTAAATTCGATATTATTGATTATATTTGGCCGGATTTTTCAGATAAGAAAGCTTTTACTCACTTAAATATGACCATTTATCGCTTGCGGCAATTATTACAAACACATCAATTGAATATAGTGATTAAATTTCAAGATGAATCCTATCAATTAAGTTCAGGAGCAGCGATTGTGGTTGACGTTGATCAATGGTATGAACATTTAAAACAATATCCTACTGTGACATCAGTTAACATCAAAGCATGTATAGACGCTCTGCATTTAAAACAGGGACGCTATATGCAGAATCTGGATTATAATTGGGCAGATAATGAACAAGCCTATCTTGAAAAAAGTTATACAAATCGATTAATGGACATCGCTCGCTTTTTGGCAGAATCAAAGCAATATGATGAGGCTATTAAGTATTATGAACAAGCATTTCAATTAAATAGCTATGATCAGCAAATAATGATCGAGTTATTCCAGTTGTATGCTCTAAAACATCGCAATGCCGATATTGAAAGATTCTATCAAGAGGTCAAGTATATCTATCAAAAGGAGCTTGTAACTCCAATGAGTAAGAAGATAGAACGTTGGTACCGAAATTGGCAAAAAAAGCTGAATAAATCTATATATTAAATTTACAATGTAGTCCTTTGGTTATAGGGGGCTATATTTTTTTTGAACAAAATTATCGGATTCTTTCCCCTTACTTAATCAATTTCAAAATACTAATTTCGAGCTATTTGAAACTACATTTAGTCTAATTGATTCGTTTTCTAACTGTATGTAGTTTCAAATAGATGTGTAAGGTGATTATGAAATTGACTCTACTATGATTATTATTCCAATTATATATGAGTTCTGTAGGAACATAGACTTATGTTAAGTCTATGTTAAGTGCAAATAATTATAATTACTGTAGAAAAATGTAGAAAAATGTAGAAATCTACAAGTACTTACATAATGAATTTGGAGGGTTTTTATGAACAGGCAACATAGAAAACAGTGGAACAAATGGATTAGCGTGTGGCTTATTTTTGGATTATTTCTTTCGATGATGCCAATTATACCAAATCAAGCAGAGGCAGCAACGTTTGACCCAATTACGATTGCACAGGGTGATGATAGTTTGGGTATTAATGATCAATTTGATCCTAGCTTTTGGAATGTTGGTTATGATGCTAGCATTTCTTCAGACCTAGACCGTATTCAATTAACACCTCCAGCTAAGGGGAAGAAAGGTTTTGCCTATTTCAATGATAGTATTCGTTTAAGTGAAGACTTATCATTTAATGCGAAATATACGTTTGAAATTTCGGAATCAGACAAGTTTGGTGCAGATGGTATTGCTTTTGTTATACAAGCGGATAGCAATACAGCGGGTGCTGAAGGTGAAGGGATGGGATATAGTGGTATTGATCCTAGTGTTGTTGTGGAAATAGATACCTATGAAAACCCAGGAATTGACCCATCAGCAAGCCACATTGCAATTATGGAAAATGGAGATTATACCAATCATTTAGCTTCTAAAGATCTAGGAGTTATTGATCAAGATACAAACTTATACTCCGTGTGGGTTGATTACACTGCGGGTAATATGAAAGTTTATTTTGCAAAAGATTCAGATGGGAATACAACAAAACCATCAGATCCATATCTAGATCAAGCTATTGACTTGCAAGATGTTTTTGGCAATACGCAAGATGTTTTTGTTGGATTTTCATCCGCAACAGGTGGTTCCTACTCGAAACATGAAATTTTAGGTGTGTTTTTTGATAGTGAGTATACATCATCTGGTATTAAAGAAAATGATAGTTATAAGCAAGAACCTAAACCAGAAGCACCTACAGATATGACGGTTACTAAAACAAAGGATGAAGCACTAACTGTTACCCCTAAAGAAGGGAAGGACTATGTATTTTATGAAGATGAAACAGCTGTAAAACCACTGGGATCTGGTTCCTCTTTTACCATCGATGCAAGCATGAATACGGATGGAAAAACGTATTATTATTCTATAATCGAAAATGGTGTACAGAGTGAAAGAGCAGCAATTGATGTGGAAATTGCATCAGAACAGGTCGGAATCTCATTAAATGAAGAATCTAGTGAAGAAGGTAAATTTTTTTTTAAAGATTTAACTGTCAAGGGTTCGGCTATTAAAACGATTTTAATTAGTTTTAATAAAGCAGTGTCGGAAAATGACAAGATCATTCTGCCAGCTTCTCCAGCTGGCTTTACCGTTTCAGATAGCTCTAAGGCAAACAATTATACTAAACGTATTAACCTATCTGAATCTGTGACAACAACGGATGTTCAAAATTACTTGCAAGAGGTTGCTTATCAACTGGAAAGTGGTGAACAATCGGTCCAAGTAGTTCTCACTTCAGAAGATGTTCAGTATGATACATATTATAGTATTGATACAGAACATTATTATCAGTATGTGACGGATAAAGTGTCATGGACAGATGCCTATCAGAAAGCGAAAGATATGAATTATATGGGGCGAACTGGCTATCTTGCGACTATCATGAGTAAAGAGGAAGATATTTATGTTAATTCTCTTTCCGGTGGAGAGGTAGGTTGGCTTGGTGGTGCAATTTTAAAACCGACTTCTGATCAAAAGGTAAATGCGTCAGGAGGAACGGAAGGTGCGCTTTTGTATTATGAAGGGTTTGATACAGATCAAACCACTGATGCATGGTATTGGATGAATGGCCCAGAAATAGGTACGAAATTTTATGCAAGTACAGGTACAAGAGATACAGAGAATAACTTTGATAAACCTGTTGCTGACTTGGATGATTCATCACTAGAAAAAGGCTACTATTTTAATTGGGGAGAAAAAGAAGGTTGGGAAGACCAATCAACTAAACAAGACAAAAATGATTGGCGTGAACCAAATACACAAATTGGGCCCAATGAGGATAGCCTAAGTGGGACAGACATTCCAGCTAATAAGCGCGAAATGGTTCTC
The DNA here is from genome assembly GCF_045635475.1 of Radiobacillus sp. PE A8.2. Lineage (NCBI taxonomy): Bacteria > Bacillati > Bacillota > Bacilli > Caryophanales > Bacillaceae > Radiobacillus > Radiobacillus sp. PE A8.2. The sequence continues at coordinate 17,239 of NZ_JBJGXI010000042.1, forward strand.
TCAACACTAAGTGACCCTTCCTTGGATCGTGTCAGTAGACAAGGCACAGATTTTTGGTGGAATGATCGTCCAAACAATCCAACCAACAGTTCAACCTGGGATGCAAAAGGATATTTTGTTGAATTCGGAAATTTACCAGTTGGGGAGAACAGTGAGACAACTGTAACAACTTTCGCGTCTGATACTTCGATGTTATATTTACCTAAACCAGATGCACCGAGTCCAATAACGATTACGAAAGATATAGATCAAGCCTATACCGTAACACCGGAACCTGGTCCTACCTATTATTTTTATGAAAATGATACGGATACTGAAGCAATTTCGAGTGGATCTGAATTTATAATTGATAGCAATATGAATACGAATGAAAAGCGTTATTATTATTCTGTGAAAGAAAATGGGATTGAAAGTGATCGAGCCTATATTGAGGTATTAATTGATGATGAAGTTATGGAGGAAGATATCGGGATTAAAACCTCAGACGGAATAACGAATTATACTTCTGGTGTTGTAATTGACCTAAATTTAGAAATTGAAATGAAAAGTTATGAAGCTCTAGATTGTGCCTCCATTATAATTAATGATTTTGAATTAGGTGATTCACTCATTTTTAGTAATCAGAATGGTATTTCTGGTAGTTATAATGAGGATAATGGTGTTTTAACACTTAGTGGTGAAGCGTCCGTTGAACAATATGAAGATGCGCTTCAATCGATTACATTTGATACGACAGAAATAGAATCCACACAACGCCAAATATCCTTTACGATTGGTAAGGCATTATATTTTGATCCAACACAGCATTTTTATGAGTTTGTAGCAGCAGAGGGCATTTCATGGCAGGATGCAAAAACGGCTGCTTCTAAAAAAAGTTTTTATGGTAGAGAAGGATACTTGGCTACCGTTACATCGGCAGAAGAAAATAATTTTGTGACAGAAAAATCAAGAGGAGCTGGCTGGTTAGGAGCTAGTGATGAAAATAATGAGGGTGTTTGGGAATGGGTAACTGGTCCTGAGAGTGGACAGCAATTCTGGCAAGGTGATGGTGATGGAGAAATTACCAATGATTTATATGCAAATTGGTATGTTAATTCATGGTCTGAACCTAATAATGATGGAAATGGCGAGGATTATTTACACATCTTTGGCTATGGTCATCAATTTACTAGTTGGGCTACGAACGCCATCGGTTATTGGAATGATTTTGCTGAGGAGAGTCCAGTAGATGGTTATTTGGTCGAATACGGAGGGTTACCTACCGATCACGTGGAGCAACTTCAGGTATCTGATCAAAAAATAATTAAATTTTCTGATAGCGGAAATCAAGTGGAAGTTGAAAATGGTACTGGATCAGGTATTTATCAAACAGGTAGCACAGTCAGAATAGAAGCTTATACACCATTAAAAGGCAAGCAGTTTAAGGAATGGCAAGTGGCGAGTGAGAATGTAGAGTTAGCGGATAGTACATCGATTGAAACAACGTTCACGATGCCGTTGGAGGCAGTGGAAGTCAAAGCTATATATGAAGCCATTCCAACATATGAAGTAACAGTTGTGGACGGAAATGGAACAGGAGTCTATCAAGCGGGTAAAGAAATTGAAATAAGTGCAAATGAAGATGTAGAGAATGGAAAAAAATTTAAGCAGTGGAACATAACAAACGGTAAAGTAGCACTATCCGAACCAAGTCAGGTAACTACAACATTTGTGATGCCGTCAGAAGCGATAACGATTGAAGCAATATATACGTATTCCTTGAAGGTAAAGGATGGAAGTGGAACTGGTGACTATGGGGTAGGAGACACCGTGAATATAGAAGCGGATCAAGATTTAAAAAATGGTAAGAAATTTGTAGAGTGGAAGATTACTAGCGGAGAAGTAACATTAATAGAAGCAAGTGAACCTAGTAGCACTTTTACAATGCCAGAGGGATCAGTAACCATAGAAGCGATTTATTCGTATGCTTTGACCGTAGAAAACGGAAGTGGAACAGGCAACTATCAAGCAGGAGACACGGTAACGATAGAAGCGACAGAAGCGCCAGAAGGTCAGCGATTTAAGGAATGGAACGTGACGAGTGAGAATGTAGAGTTAGCGGATAGTACATCGATTGAAACAACGTTCACGATGCCAGCCCAGGGAGTGGAAGTTACAGCCAATTATGAAGACATTCCAAGCTATAGTTTGACCGTAGAAGATGGAAGTGGCACTGGCGACTATCAAGCAGGAGACACGGTAATGATTGAAGCAGCAGAAGCACCAGAGGGTAAGCGATTTAAGGAATGGAAAGTGACAAGTGAGAATGTAGAGTTCGCAGATAGCACATCGATCGAAACGACGTTCACGATGCCGTCAGAACCTGTCACTATATTAGCAATATATGAACAAATGACAGAAAAGGAAATAAGAGATCAACTTAATGAAGCTGTGAATGACTTAACAATAGATACTGCCTTTGATTTTAGTGAAGATGACACTTGGGAAAGTATTACATTACAATTCTTAATGTTGAGGGTTGGCATGTATGAAACAACAATTAATTGGAAATCAAGCAAACCAAATGTGATCGCAATGGAAGGTAGTAAGGCAACAACATATAGACAAGAGAATGATGAATCAGTGATTTTGAAAGCGACGGTATCCAAAGCAGGCTACTCTGTTGAGAAACCATTCCTATTAATTGCAAAAAGCAATAAAATTGCCAAAAAAGAAAGTGAGTCTATTAAAAGGGAAGCAAGTATTGATTCCGATCAATTGAATTCAAAAAGCAATCTGATTGAACGAATTAATTTGTATGACAGCAATAACAACGTGATAAATAAAATTGATAAAATTATTGTAGACAAAGAACTAATAACAACAAAATCAAACAAGAATTTTTCAGTTTATTTATCTGATGATATTAATGATTTAGCGAATGAACTAGCTGTAGAAATCAACTCAGCAGCATTGAAAAAAGTTTTAGGTAACCTAGAAGTGAAGACAGACCAAGCCATAATTCAACTAGCTAAAAAAGAAATTGAAAGGTTAAACGAAAATGGCTTAGATCTTTATTTTAGAGTGGTATCTTTGCGTGATAAATTATCTCAAGAAGAGCTTGCAAAACGAATGCATGATGACAAATCTGTGCAATCCGTTGTCAGGTCTATCAACCGAAAAGGAAATGTGAAGATATTAGGAACTCCAAAAGAAATTGAAACGAATTATTCAGGGTATAAAACAGATATTATCTTACCTATTGGAGAATTTTATCAAGAAGATATAGATTTAGATAACATCCATGTTTATATCGAGCATAGTGATGGAACGATTGAAATTCAAAAGGGAACTATCACTTATGAGAATGATACGCCAGTTGGATATAAGTTTTCGGTAGATAAGTTTAGTACGTTCACATTATTTGAAGTCGAAGTTAAGGATGATTTGGTTACAGATCCAATTGATAAGGAAGAAAATTCAACAGATGGTATGGATAATACTGAAAATGATGAAGATGCAACAAGTGGAACAGTTGATAATATGAATGATCAAGAGTTATCCCAAGACCAACAAAAAAACATGAATTCAAAAGAAGAAAACCAATTACCAAATACTGCATTAAATATGTTTATGTATTTGATTCTGGGCGTGTTACTATTCGGGGTTGGAGTATCTATGTATTACTTTCAACGACGTAGACAAGAAAATTAAATATTTCCAACATGAGCAAAATATTTAAAGGTTATTGTGTGAGTTGTCTGAATTACTAAACGAGGAATATTCATACCTTTTTTGAACTAACCCACTGTAAGGAGGATATCAATTTAAATGATCTTATTGACAGAGGAATTGAAAAAATTAGGTTCATTGTAAAATGAAATGCAACAGCTAAATAAATAGAAAGCCATCGTGAAACCACGTATAATTACGGTTGACTAAAACACAAACCATACGGAGGTAATTCACGATGACTCATAGCCATTTTAACACGAAGGAACGGTCATTTGCACATTTGACCGAAACGGAAAGAGGTAATATAGAGGCCTATATGGATGAAGGCCTGTCGCTAAGGGAAATTGGGAGAAGAATGGGGTGTATGAGCATACCCCTGTCAAGTAGACATAAAAGGTTTGGGGTTAAGCTCCCAATTTATGCTTGTATTGTATTGGTGCTAATGATCCTAAACCTTTTTGTCTTCTTTTATTGTTATAAAAATCCATATACCAGTCTATCAGTTGATAGACTTCTTTAATGGTGCGTGGCTTTTGAATACGAATTGATTCTTCTTTGAGACGGCCAAAAAAGCTTTCAATCGGCGCGTTATCCCAGCAGTTTGGTTTCCTGGACATACTTTTTATCATCTCACAGGACTCTAAATAATTCGTGTATTCATGAGATGTGAATTAATTGCCTTGGTCACTATGCAAAAGTATCCCTTTTACATCAATTTTCTCTGTAGTCATATTTAAAGCATCCATAACTAATTCATTATCGTTTTTATCGCTAATATTATAAGCAATGATTTCATTATTAAATAAATCCAAAATAGCACATAGGTAGAGACGGGTACGTCCAACGTAGAGATATGAAATGTCTGTAGTCCATTTTCGAAGCATCTCATCTGCCTGGAATTCCCGATTTAATACATTACATGCTTTGTATCCTTCATGCTTATACTGCTTCTTTTTCTTAAATATTTGCGCTTAAATATTCATCACTGGTTCTAGGATAGCCATATGTCTTTCCTGTATAATTGTAGATTTTTAGAATGATAGATTTAAGTTCTTCATCATCTTTTTATTTATCTGTCATAGGTTGGTATTTCTTTTTGAGCAATTTATAATAACTACTACGTGATACTTCTATAACAGCACACAGATCAATTACGGAAAACATTTTAGAAAAAGAATAAATGAATTCATATTTATCAGCTGCCTTTAGGATTTTCCCTCCTTTCGAAGCATCATTAGCTTTTTAAAATAGGCATTCTCAACTCGTAAGTTATCTAAGAATTTCTATGAATAATTCAGGAGTAAGTAAGTTTTTGAGTAAAAGAGTAAAAAATCTTATGAGAATGTAAAAAAAGTACATTCTTCAACCCTATAAAATATGATGATGTGATATCGTTTTCATTAATGATAGCTATAGACATATATATTTTTGTCTATTGTTATATTAACAATTATTAGGGGAGGTTAAATCATGTTATATCCAATAAGTACAGAAACTCGTGGAGTAATCGATTTAAACGGGATTTGAAATTTCACATTAGACGATGGTACTGGTTTTAATCAAAATGGCTCGATTCAAACTTACAGAAACACAGAATCGATGATGATATCAAAAGTTGGTCGGATGATCGAATTTGGACGGAGCTTCATGAAAGGACGAAAACCAAAAAATATCATTTCATATGTCCGATTAGAAAACCTAATCCATAGAAACAAATGGCAAAGGCAAAAAAAGAAAATGTTTGATAACCTTCCTTAATAAAACTACTTTGGAAATGGAATTACAATACAAAGATTGAAACAATTATTCTTTGTTTCAATTGTTACATACCCTTGATATTTTTGAATGGTATGTCTAATGCTCTTTAACCCGAACCCATGGTAACCATTTTGGGGCTTCGTACTTATAGGAAAACCATTCTCAAACTTTAAAGTCTCTTCTAATGGATTAATTACATTTATAATTAAAAATTGACCCTTAGCATAAATAATGACATCAATAAATCGTTTACTTCTGTCACTAATATTCATAACACTTTCTATTGCGTTATCTAAGGCATTTCCAAAAATAGTGTATATGTCTATTGGTGCTAAGAATTTCATCTTTTTACCATCTACAACACAATTTATATGTATTCCATGAGACTGTCCATAAAGGCTCTTTTCTGTTAGGATAATGTCCATTGCCTCATTATCCGTTCTAACTATTGATTCATATATATCCACCGTATTTTCGATTTCCTTTAGATATTCTTCTATCCCCTCAGTCTTAGACATTTTGCGAAAAGCTGCTAGTTGATGTTTTAAATCATGAGACTTTTGATTAATTAGCGCAATATTTTCTTTCGTTAGATTATATTGTGATCTTTGATGGTACCAAAGATAATTTATCTTCTCTAATTCTTGTTGTATAGCACTTTTATTAAATAATGCATGTTGTAAATACAAAACTGTTACACAATACACCTGTGATATTAAAATCAATCCAAAATAAAACAAGTTCTCATTTTTAAAATGATTTTGATATAAAATATAAGTTAATATTTCAAAGATGATTGCAAGGGAACCTGCAGATATAAATTGCCGTGGTCCAATGTGATAACCACTTTCATCTGGCATTGTTCTAGCTATTGTAAAACCAACTATGCTTCCAAAGGTAATAACAAAAACAAAGAATATAACTATTTGCATCAAACTTGTTAGTAGTTCAGTATTACCAGTAATTGTCCTCAAAAATAACAGAATCTCCACCATCAACTTGCTTGTGATCACGGACCAAATGGTACAGTATACATTTTCCTTCCATTTACTTTCTGTCAAAAAAATAAATACAGAACAAGCCAACATATAGTCTATTAAGATTAAGATAAATTCATTAAATGAAAATTTGACTGAAAGATAACTTGCTAAAATATATAGAAATATAATAACTATAAATCTTAAATAGAATAAATCTTTATGCCTTAAAGGCATTAAAAAAACATGGCTAATAAACCATAAAGGAAAGTAAATCTGTAAGTAGGGGAGTAATTCTAGTACGAATGTTTTCATAGATTCCCTCCAATATAATTAGTAAATGCTCTCGTAAAGCTTGTTTTGTTTCTTCGACTAATTTCAAGCTCATTATTACCTACTAATACATTATCGCCATTTATTTCTAATACATGTTTAAGATTCACCAAATACCAATGATTGCAACGTACAAAATGAAAGGATTCCAATTCCTGTTCAATACTCTTCATTGTTCCACGAGCGGAAAATACATCATCTTCTGTATGGTAATATAAAAAGCGGTTTTGACTTTCAACATAGTAAATTTCGTCAATATTTAGCCTCTTAACAGAATGCTTAGTATTAATTAAAATTTGCTTTATTTCCGTCTTTTTAACTCTACCAATAGCTCTAGCAAATCGTATTTTAAAAGTATAATAATTAATCGGTTTTAAAATAAAATCTAAAGCATCTACCGAATAACCTTTTATAGCATACTGTGCCATATTAGTTATAAATACAATTACGACATCCTTATCTGACTTTCTAATTTCTCTAGCAGCTTCTATGCCATTTTGAGAAGGGAGTTCAATATCAAAAAGTATAATATCATAATCTGGTTTATAATCCTTAACAATATCAGCCCCATCTTCAAATTCAATAATATCAAATTCACAATGAGTTTCTAATGCATATTGATTTATATATCGTTTAATTTCCGACCTATAGTTAGAATCATCTTCTACAATTGCAACACGTAACATTTTCATACTTGAAATGTGTATTTAGAAGCAAATACACCCTCGTCTCCTTTCGTTTTGCCTAATCATGTAACTTTAATAAGATCAGAACTTTGGGCTATTGATTTTACCTAGAAGCTTGACTGCTCGAAGGGAGTGTACCAATTCCTTTGCAAATCCACTGAAAAAGGATAACTGTTTGGGACAAGAATACACGAAAATCATCTTTTGGTAAATGAGTTTTATCCTTAAATATGAAATGAACAAAATGGACAAGTTGAAGAAATTAACAAGATTACTACACGATTAACCTTACGACGGATGAGGAAAAAGAACTACCCGAAGCGACATTCTTCTCATTTGAAATGAAGTATTTCTCCCTGTTGTTCGGGAAGTTACCACTTAAGACGATTTATTGACCACTTCTTCAATCTCTATTGCTTTGGCTTGGTACATTGATTAAATTGATAAGGTAAACAATTTGAAAAATAGGAGAAGCCCATTAAAGGAAATTAACAAAGAAAGAGCGATTGTTTTTTATATCACGCGCGCTCAACTGTTCTGAAGACCATTGTCACGGATATTGTATAAGGAGCTAAGTATTCCAAATTCCTGCTTTGGACATATCGGCAATCAACTGGAAGGCATTTAGACTGAAAAAGGTTGGAGTTGTAATGAGAAAATTTATTGATTTGAATAAAGATTGGATTTTTAAGAAGCAAAATGAAAAAGAAGTAAGCGTAAACATTCCTCACACATGGAATAATTATGACGGTCAAGATGGAGGTAATGATTATTTCAGGGGAGAGTGCAGTTACCAAAAAGTATTTACAGCACCTAATTTTGATTCACAAAGCAAAAAGGTTTTTCTTCAATTCGATGGCGTAAATGCTTCAACAAGAGTGTATCTTAATGGTACTGAAATAGGCCAGCATGAAGGTGGATATTCGACGTTTAGAATAAATGTTACAAGTTACTTAAGAAATGAGAACAGGCTAGAAGTTATTGTGGATAACAGTGTCAATGATTCGATTTATCCTCAAATGGCTGATTTTACTTTTTATGGTGGGATCTATAGGGATGTCGATTTATTGATGGTATCTATGGATCACTTTGATTTAGATTATTACGGTGGCCCAGGGATGAAAATAACGCCTACGGTTGAGGGTTCTACTGGAAAAGTAGATATTCAGACTTATTACGATGGTGATGGAGAAGTTCAAGTCTCTATTCTAGATAGAGATGAAAATGAAATAGCAAGTGGAACCGGTACAGAGTTGAATTTATCCATACCAGATGTCCACCTTTGGCACGGGGTAGAGGATCCTTATCTTTATAGAGCTGTAGCAAAACTGTATGTAAATAATAGTTTAGTTGACAAGGTCGAATCTAGATTTGGTGTAAGAACATTCAAAATGGACCCAAAGAAAGGGTTTATCCTTAACGGTAAGTCTTATCCACTAAGGGGTGTGTCAAGACATCAGGACTGGAGAGATATTGGAAACGCAATAGAAAAAACGCATCATGATCGGGATATGGAACTAATACGAGAAGTCGGAGCTAATACTATAAGACTAGCACACTATCAGCATGACCAGTATTTCTATGATTTATGCGATGAAGTTGGAATGGTCGTATGGGCAGAAATCCCATATATTTCATCACATCTGCCTAATGGAGTAGAAAATACAGTTAGTCAAATGAAGGAACTAATTATTCAAAATTATAACCACCCTTCTATAGTTACATGGGGTGTATCTAATGAAATAACCATTTCATCTAAAGACAAGAAAAGTATGTATTACAATCATTTTGTTCTGAACAATTTATGTCATAAATTGGACGCTACGAGACCTACTACACTGGCTGCTTATGCAATGTGTAGTGTAACCAATCCTACTGTACATATTACAGATGTTGTTGGATACAATCTTTATCTTGGGTGGTATGTGCCAGGGCTGTGGTTGAATGATTTGTTTATTAAAATGTTTCATTTTCTATATCCCAACCGTTGTCTCAGCTATTCAGAATACGGTGCAGAGGGAATGCCTAATCTTCACTCCAAAAAAGGGCGAAGAGGTGACCATACAGAAGAGTATCAAGCGAAGTATCATGAGTACATGCTAAGATGCTTCAAGCGTCATCCATATTTGTGTGGGACATTTGTGTGGAATATGTTTGACTTTGCAGCAGATGCAAGAGACCAAGGTGGAGAACCAGGAATGAATCACAAAGGATTAGTCACTTTTGATAGGGAAGTCAAAAAAGATAGTTTTTATATTTACAAAGCGTGGTGGAGTGAGGAGCCCTTTGTTCACATTTGTGGAAGAAGGTATAAGAACAGGGCTGAAAAAGTCACGACAGTGAAAGTTTACTCTAACCAACCTGTTGTAGAGATTTACAATAATGGGGAGCTTATTGCATCAAAGAGGGCAGATAAAGTATTTAAATTTAGAGTGCCTTTAGAAGATGAAAACGATATCCAAGTATTAGCAGGAAAGTGCGAAGATCGTATTCATGTAAACAAAGTACAAAAGTTTGACAAATCATATAAGCTCAAAAAATCAGATAGTAACAATTGGATGTAATATGATAACTAACTAATTTTGTTATCTACCATTTAGTGGTTGATATAAATAAAAAAGTTGTTGATCTTATGATTGCCGGCAGTAAGATTAACCAAATTATCTTTTATTCGGAGAGTTTATGATGGCTAAAAACAAAAGTAATAATTAATGAAACATTATTTTTTTAGTGAAAAGTACTGTATCACAATCAGAATTTTGCAAACGTTGACATTATTTAAATGTTATTTGGAATTTAATGTGAAAGGTATATATTTTTCTTTACAGGATGAAAGAAAAAATTCTAATTGAGAAGGTAAAATAGGAGTTCAACTTTGTTACTCTATTTAGACACCGATCATCCTGTAAGATCTGAGGAGGAAAACGTTATGAACAAAAAAGATGTTTCTGTGGTCAAGAAGCGTGGTTATAGAGTATCTATTTTCGGCATTTTGTTGTCTTTACTTACTTTAATAGTTTATACCTCTTATTATGGCAGGGCCAATACTAGTATGGATAGCATGTCGTGGATAGCGTTTTGGCTGTTAATCGTAGGTATTGTATTAGCTGGTGCATTTCTTTATATTAAGCGGGTTTTAGTACCAGTGATCATGTCGCTGTTCCATTTCTTGGCATTCTTGTATTTCTTGTACGCCATGTACCCATATATTTCTGCTGCGTTTGTAGGTATTGATTCTACTTGGCAAGCATCTTTCTTTATCACCCTCATTTTATTTGTGGTGGGATTGATTGTTAACTTGGTTGGTGTATTTAGGGTATCATCTATCAAAAAGTTTCTAGTAAAAGCATCTGTACCTGTTACAGCTGTGTTGCTTGGTATCATGTTGGTTGGAACAACTATTGCTACTGAGAACGCTCCAGCAATAAACAGTTCGTTGAATACTCCAACTTTTAAATGGACTAACGATGGTGATTCTGGGAAAGATTACGAATATTATCCTTCAAAATTCAAAAATATTGCAGATTTAAAGAAAGCCGGACAAGAACTCGTTGAAAAAGTTATGGGTGAAGGGGCCGTGCTTTTAAAGAACCAAAATAATGCACTTCCTTTAAATTCTGATGAACGCTCGGTTAGTCTGTTTAGTATTTCATCTGTTGATCCGGCATACGGTGGATCGGGTTCGGGACATGTTGATGCATCTAGTGCTCCTACATTTAAACAAGCATTTGAAAGAGAAAATTTATTAGATGTAAATGATACGCTGTGGGATTGGTATTCAGCTTCAGAACAAGCACAATACAAGAGACAGTCTGGCTCCACCGGTCCAGGTGTAACTGGGATAAAAGTTATTGGTGAAGCACCTTGGTCAGAAGTCGATGAGGCAAATGGTTCTTCATTTACTCAATTTGGCGATGCTGCGATAGTCGTACTTACCCGTGTTGGCGGAGAAGGTTCAGATTTGCCACGCGGCACTCTGTCCCTTAGCACGCTTGATGACTCTGACGGATCTGCTGGCGATTCAACTGACGGGGATTATTTAAAACTGTCACCGAAGGAAAGAGAGTTGCTTTCAGGGCTAAAGATGAAAAAAGACGCTGGTATATTCAAAAAAATAATTGTCTTGCTTAACTATGCTAATCAAGTAGAAGCTGGATTTATTGACGATTCGGAATATGGTATAGATGCAGCGCTATGGATTGGCATGCCAGGACAAACAGGTCTTTACGGCGTCGCCGAAATTCTTGCCGGAAATATTAATCCTTCAGGCAAATTATCAACTACATTCTGGAAGTCACATGATAAAAACCCTGTGCTTGCTAATTTCGGTGTAACTGCTTATGAAGGTGCTCCTAATGCAGTGAATAACGATGGTTCACCTAATCAGGATACGGCTTATGTTGTATATCAAGAGGGTATTTATCTCGGCTATAAGTATACGGAAACCAGGTATGAAGACTATGCTATGGGTGTTGAAAATTCTGGGGAATATGACTATACTAACACAGTTTCTTATCCATTCGGTTATGGAAAGTCATATTCTGATTTTGAGTATTCGAATTTTAAAACAGAAAAAAGTGGTACAGGTTCGGATGCCAAATACACTGTCAGTGTTGATGTTACAAATAATGGACCATATTCTGGTAAAGAAACAGTACAAATTTATCTCCAGAAGCCATACGGTACTTATAATAAGCAAAATGGAGTCGAAGCAGCGTCCGTAGAACTTGTAGGATTCGCTAAAACTACAAATTTAGATGTTAATGAAAAGGAAACTGTGCATGTTGTTGTTGATGAAAGACAGTTTGCTTCTTATGATTCTAAGAATGCTAAAACTTATATCCTAACGGAAGGTGATTATTATCTAACTGCTGCTAGGGATTCTCACGATGCAATAAATAATATTCTGGCCCAGAAAGGATATACAAAGTCAAATACATCGAACAGAATGGATGCAGATGGAAATAAAGACTTGGTATCATCAGCGCTTCAATATGATTTAGACACTACAAAATATACGCATTCAGTTGCTACTAATGCAGAAATTACAAATCAATTCGATTTTGCAGATTACAATAAGTATGAAAATAGGGGTAACGAAAGCGTAACCTATATAACGCGTAGTAATTGGGTTGGTACAACACCTGAAAGTTGGGGTGATGGCGTTGTTCTTCATTGGAACGAACACATGCAAGAGGATCTGGATGCTTTAGGTAGACAAGGTGAAATCAAACTTCCTACTGTAGATACAGAATATCCTGCATATGAAACTTATGATTTAAACGAAAATGGCAAAAAGACCAAACTGAAACTGATGGATTTACGTGTAGACTCAGATGGCAACAAGATTGAATATGATGATCAACGTTGGGAGCAGCTGCTCGATCAGCTTTCTTGGGAAGATTATGCCAACCTAATTCCTACAGGTATGCGCAGAACGGGACAAATTAACTCGATAAGCAAACCTGAAACTCTTGATCATAATGGACCTACAGGATTGACAGAGCCATATAGTGCTGGACCATCCGGATTAGCTACGAGATTAGAAGATCCAGATAAAAATTCCAAACCAATGAATTATCCTTCGAATGGCATTTTAGCGGCAACGTTCAACATTGACTTGATGTATGAAGTTGGAAATATGATAGGTGAAGATGCACTTTGGGCAGGTTATAACGGATTGTACGGACCGGGCTCTAACATACAACGCACTCCTTATTCTGGACGAAACTTTGAATATTACAGTGAAGACGGGTTCCTCACCGGTAAGATGGTTGCATATGAAGCGGCCGCTATGGAAGGTCATGGCTTATATTTATACAATAAACATATTGGACTTAATGACCAGGAAGATTTACGCCGTGGTATCTCCGTATGGGCAAACGAGCAAAGTATAAGAGAAATCTATATGCGCGCGTTTGAATTACCGATAACAATTGAAGGAACTCAGTACAATTATAACGGAGATACTGTTACCCTTGATGGCGCAAGTGGCGTAATGCTTGCTTTCAACCGTATGGGTCTATACTGGAGCGGCATGAATGAAGGTCTTAGCACCAATTTTCTTCGCAAGGAATTAGGCATGGACGGGATCATTGTAACCGACATGTGGTATGGTACCGCGTCTCCTTATATGAATTTGCCGGCATTGTTGGTTGCTGGAGGTAACTTGGTAGATGGAATAATGTATCCAGAGCACCTTGACGGAGCTAAGCCTGGTACGGGTCATGCCGATGTTGCATGGGCGATGAGAGAAGCAATGCATCGTATTCTTTATACTACTGTTCATTCCAATGCTATGAACGGTATTTCGCCGGATGCTGAGATAATAAACGTGACACCATGGTGGCAATCTTTACTAAAATGGACCGATATTATACTTGGCATTTTACTTGCTGCTTCAATTGTTTGGACGATAATTACATTAATTAATATTCAACGTAAAAAACAACCAGTAAATCAGCATGATGCAATGTAGCATTCTGTGCCTTGTGGTTGTGGATACGGAAACTTTACTTGAAGTCTTTGGTGGATTCCTATACAACTATAAGTGAGATGTAAGCCTTTTAAATGCTAATTCTGCAAAGATGTTTTATAGATGGTGGTGGCATTTTCAGTAGTGTCACCAACTAAATTTTTCTTAATAATCAGAAGATGTTTCTTAAAAAACTTCAACGCAAGTATAAGAGCTTTGGTATCGTGAACCGATTTATTTTCGTCTAGAGAATCCGTTTTCTTATCCACTGTAATATCTGGATGAGAATCCATGAAATCTTAATTAACGAAGGAAATATTTCGAACGTTGCCAAGGCCATTTTTAACCATACCGATATAGAAGAACAACTAGAAATGCTCACTGATATACAAATGTAAAATTATAGGAAGACGGAAAGGTGATGGCCTAGAAACTACATTGTAAGCGTCATAGGAGTCGCAATATTATGTGCTTTTTTAAATTTTTGAGTTGCTTGATGAACTTGTTGGCATATTGTGGTTTATTCGCGGTGATTAAAGCTTCGATACCAAAATGATAAAGGGATCTTCATGTTGGCTAGTGCTTTGGAATATCGGTTAAGCGAATGCACAAAAAGATGCTTTTCATATGCAATATGATAAGAGCAATTGGAATTAATTTCTCCTGGAGAAAGCTATTTATGTGGTATCAAAATCATATACAATTCCTTTCAGATTGGTGGATTTATTTCTAGATGATTTACTTTTACTATATCCTGTGAGGCTTTAAATTGATGTATAGAAAACGCATTTTGGCACTTAGCAAATGACTATAACTCTCCAATTATATGAGGGGGATTGCAGCTATGAAATTATTGACTATTGTTATTCCTTGTTATAATTCTCAAGAATATATGAGGAAATGTATAGATTCTCTTCTGCTAGGTGGAGCGAAAATAGAAATCATAATTGTTAATGATGGTTCTTCAGACAATACCGCAAGAATTGCAGATGAATATGCGAATTGCCATCCACATATTGTGAAGATTATTCATCAAAAAAACGGTGGACATGGAGATGCTATCAATACTGGTTTACGTAATGCATCTGGCTTTTATTTCAAAGTGATTGATAGTGATGATTGGGTAGAACCAGAGGCATATTCCAAAGTTCTTGAAAAACTTCTCGAATTAACTAATTCAAATAAACCTGTTGATATGTTTATCAGCAATTATGTTTATGAAAAAGTGGGCATCAGTAAATCAACAATTATGAATTATGAAAATATATTGCCCGAAAACGAAATATTTACATGGGATGATGTTGGCAGTTTTCGAAAAGGTAAATATATTTTGATGCATTCCATTATATATAGAACTAAAATACTTCGTGAATCGAATTTGGTATTACCCAAGCATACATTTTATGTTGACAACTTGTTTGTATATCTACCATTACCTTATGTTAAGAAAATCTTCTATTTAAATGTTGATTTTTATAGATATTATATTGGCAGACAGGATCAATCTGTAAATGAATTAATGATGATTGACAGAATAGATCAGCAGATTAAAGTAAATAAACTAATGATGGAATTGGTAGATTTAAGTGAACTAGATAATAAAAAGTTACGCAAATACATGTTCAATCATTTGGAAATAACAACGGTGATTTCTTCAGTTTTTTTAATCCGTTCTGGGATGAAAGAAAACTATAAGAAAAAAAGTGAGTTATGGAAGTTTATTAGAAAAAAAGATTTTATACTATTTTGGAAACTGCGTATCAGTTTATTGGGCTTATTAACCAATATTCCGGGAAGAGTCGGAAAAATGGTAACTGTAGCAGCATATAAGTTGTCACAAAAAATTGTGGGCTTTAACTAACTGGACAGGATGGAGTTAATAATTACTTCCGAGGATCCTGTATCTAAAAAAATCCTTTCTCTGGCCACCTTATCTTGATTGTTCTGAAGAGATTTGTCCGGAATTTTTAGGTGTTCATTCCAGTGCTTGTAATTACCATTCAATGAAGTAGAAATATAGGTAAATGAATGATTAAGGAGGATAGTTACAGATGAGTGAGGAATTAAATGCATCAAATGCTGTACATAAAGCTAAGTCCTGGCAGATGCTTCTTTTTGCTTTAAATAATGGTTCTACTAACGCATATTTTATTTTAACTATGAATTATATCGCATACTATGCTAATGGTGTGTTGAGTCTTACATTATTGTTTGCAACGATGATTGTAACTATTATGCGTATTTTTGATGCGGTAACCGATCCAATAATTGGTGCATTGATTGATAAAACACAGACAAAATTTGGTAAGTTTCGTCCATTTATGCTAGGGGGAAACATTATTCTTGCGGTGAGCGCATTATTGATGTTCTTTGGTACACGGTATATCCCAGAGAGCATGATGGGACTTCGATATGGGTTATTTATCCTGTTTTATGCCATATTCGTTATTGGATATACATTCCAAACTTCTTGTACACGTGGTGGCCAGACATGTATTACAAATGATCCGAAACAACGTCCGATGTTCAATATTTTCAACACTGTTGCCTCATTTATAGGAATGGGTCTAATAATGGGTGTCGCCAGTCTCTGGGGTGGTCGTGTCGGATTTGGAACGGTAGCGTTTTTCAACCTTGTCGTACCTATGGTTATTATAGTCTCCATGTTATTGGCGATACTTGCAGTAATTGGGATCAAGGATAAAGATCAGCCAGAGTACTTTGGAGATGGAGGTGAACCACAGAAATACAAGGTTCGAGATTACATTGATATTATAAGACACAACAAGAATTTGAATATGCTTATCATTGCTGCCGGAGGAAGTAAACTGGCTAGTTCAATTGCTCAGAATTCTGCTATAAGTATAATGCTGTTTGGAATTATGATGGGTGATTTCAATGAGTTATATCTTCCAATATATATCATTGGTTTTGTGGGTGCGGCGCCGTTTTTCCTACTCAACTTGAAATTGTCTCAAAAGCATGGGCAGAAACTTGGTATGATTACCTGTAATGCAATAGCCGTGATTATGTACACAGGTGTTCTAAGCCTTCTTGTGCTATGGCAGCAGGGCGATCCATCTACAACCTTGTCATTAACCAACATTAATTTATACACGATTCTATTCATCTTATTCTATATGATTGGTTTCGGTGCCTTCTATTCTACTGCTGATATGTCCATTCCTATGGTTGCCGATTGCTCAGACTATGAAGTTTATCGGAGTGGAAGGTATGTCCCCGGTATGGTTGGTACGCTACTCAGTCTTGCTGACAAGATGGTATCCAGTCTGTCATCAACAATTGTGGGCGTTGTCGTTTTAGTGGTCTTAAGTATGCAAAATTTGCCGGATGTGGATACAGCTTATGTAGATGGAATGAAAACTGCCGTTATCATCTTGTTCTGTGTCGTGCCTATGCTGGCATGGATAGCTTCTCTTATTGCAATGAAATTTTATACACTTAACGGTAAACGAATGGAAGAAATTCAGTCAATCAATGCGGTCCGTAAAAAGGCTATTTCTAAAGGTATGAGTAGAAAGGAAGCAATGGATACCTATAAGAATGTTGACCAGGTGAGTTCCAGACCGGATCTAAGTTTAGGCAAATAATACGGACGTTTTGGCAGGATATATTGACTACTCCTATATAAATATTTGTGCTTGTTTACAAGCTATCTACCATATGAAAAATACAAGGGCTATATAAACATTACTTTAATGCAGTTTAGAGTTTAGCATTGGGAAGTAGTATGGTAAAAAACCATCGTGAGTAACTGGGCAGCTTTTGGTTAATAAACCAAGTTACAAATTACTAGATTGGTAAGATTAGACGGTTTATATAGTCTGAATTATAGGAGTTTGCACAGTGATAACCTTATAAATTGAAAAAAGGAATGCTTTAATAAGGGTAAACGACTTAATAAGCTTTAACTGAAGAAAAAAATTATGATACTTATTGAAAATTTAAATTGAATTATAAGATCTAAGGGAGATAAATATGAAGGCAATCAGTACAACATTTATGACTGAAGACTTTCTTCTTTATAATGACACAGCGAGAGAACTTTATCATGATGTCGCGAAGCAATTACCAATTATCGATTACCATGGTCATTTGAATCAAATAGAAATTCTTCAGTATAAAAATTTTAGCAATCTATCGGAGATATGGCTTAGTGGGGACCACTATAAGTGACGAGCATTAAGAGCTAACGGAATAAGCGAAGAATATATAACAGGGAGCAAAAGTGACTATGACAAATTTCTAGCTTGGGCTAGAACGGTTCCTAACACAATTGGAAATCCGTTATATCATTAGACACATCTGGAATTGTTACGGTATTTCGATATTAATTATCAATTAAATGAAGAAACTGCCCCAGCAATTTGGGAAGAGGCAAATCAAAAACTCGCATCATCTGAATTGTCAGTAAGGTCTATTTTAAAAAAGAATAATGTTGTGTTTGTGGGAACAACTGATGATCCAACAGATAATTTGGCATATCATTCTTTATTAGATAAGGAAGATTTTTCTACTACTGTTTCACCATCTTTTCGACCGGATAAAGGATTGGATATTAAATCAAGCAATTTCCTTTCCTGGATAGAAAAGCTTGCCAAGATTTCTAATAAAGAAATAACCACTTATGATGATTTTTTTGCCGCTCTTGCTGATAGAATAGACTATTTTGACGAACAGGGGTGCCGAAGTTCAGACCATGGTATAAATGTTATGTTTTTTGAAGATACCTCAAAAGAGGAGGTAACAAAAGTATTTGAAAAGCGTTTAAAAGGTGGTAACCTAACGAATAAAGAAATGAATCAATTTAAAACTTATACGTTAATTAAATTGGGTGAACTGTATGCAGTAAAAGGTTGGGTTATGCAATTGCACTTGAGTCCATTGCGCAATAATAATTCTCGCATGTTTGAAATACTTGGCTCTGATAGTGGTTTTGATTCCATTGGAGATCCTCTTTTAGCGGAACCGTTAGCACTTTTCCTTGATGCATTAGATAAGAAAGACGCGTTACCGAAAACGGTTCTGTATTCGCTTAACGCTAGAGATAAGTACTCATGACGTGAAAAGGACAGAAAACTTCTTGAGTCCATTAACATTCCAATAAAGTTACTAATTAGGCCGATGTTTGCTAAAGTCTTCATTTGCTCTTCCATGCCATCGATATGATCATTGAACCACCAAACTGTTCCTATTTGAACCTTACCAGGTATATCACCTGATTGAAAGTTCCCTGCCATTCCAATGGGCTATGTCCCATGATGGATTCGATGCGTTCTTCACTTAAGATTTTGCGTGTTTGTTCTGCTGGAAAGAATCCTTGGATAATCGCGTTCACCTTTATACAATGTGGTGCAAATTCTATTGCTAAAATTGTGTAACACTGTTGATAATCATTTTCATACTATTGAGTATTTGTACAGAGTAACATTTGAAAATGGAGAAATTGAATAGTATAGAAAAAATTATAACTTAAATTCCCCACTGAAAATGAGGGATTTCTCTTCTAGATGGGGGCAATTTGATACCTACTATGTAAAAAGAACTATATAAGGATGGAATTTCAAGCATTTATCATATGATGTTGATTGTTCCAAAGATGGCACATGAATTAGAGTGAAGAAGGACGGATTTTATAGCATATTAGCCCATGATTCAATATCCTTATAATGGAGGTATGCACTAGAAACTTTGTGGAAAACGGCGGACTCTACTAGTATCTGTTTTAAGGAATTGAAAATTAAGCTACAGGATATAGGTGATTGGATTAATGCTTTAGAGAAAACAACAAAAAGCTATCAGCCCAACTGGGTAAGATATTATTAAAATCACTCATTAACCAATGGTAACATTTTGCTAACGCAATCCAGTGAAAAATGGTAAATCCCTGTTAAAGATGTTACAGACAAAATTTAGCAAAACCTTAAAATACCGCACTCTACGCACACCAGGTTAAAGATATTACACACTCCCACCATAGGGGCGGCATGATGTAATATCGCCCCAAATCCTTGATATATAAGGGTTCATGTAATGATTTGCTAACAAAATGCTAACATCAGATATATAGAAAAGGCTTCTCATTAGTTAATCAAACTTTTGAGAAGCCTTTTTCCTTTTATAGTCGTTAAGGGTTATTCTTAATGATAGAATGTTGCATATTATGTGAGAGTGACTATAGTAAGAACAATATTATACAATGAAGGAAACAAGATGTGTTTTTTGGAGGTGTAATGAATGGCGATGCAGGATATTCGTAAGCTAGCACATGAAATGTTAGATGAGTTGGAGGAAGAGGAAATACCAGAAGTCATCCAAAAAATGCTCTATATAAAGAAGCATAATAAAAGACCTAATAAAGACTCTTTTCCATCTATAGATCCTACTGATGAGGTTTTGAGAGCTATTAAAAAAGCGAAAAAAGAATTCCAAAATGGTGAATCTTATACGCATGAAGATGTTTTTGAAGAAGATGATTATGTAGGAAATGCTATATTCTAAGCAGGCGGCAAAACATATAAAAAAACAAGATAAGCCAACTAGAAAACGAATAAGAGAAGCACTGCTCACCTTAGCTGAAGACCTCTATCATATAGGGATTTTAGACATTAGTTCATAAAAGGTGTAGACAGTGCTTTTCGTTTGCGTATTGGAGGTTTTAGAATAATTTACGAAGTTAAGGACAAGGAATTAATAATTTATGTTATTTCTGCCGGTAGTAGAGGAGACATATATAAAAGAGTTATTGCTACACAATTGTGTTGGTCTCTCATTATTCTCTTTAAAGTAAAAAACAAGTTGAGATATGGAGAACGTTGTTCAGTCGACAGAAAAGAATCACAATGAGTAATCTAGACTCTCATAATATAGTTTTGGCTTTCACTGTTAAACAAGTCCATTTGGCTAAACTAGAGTTAAAGTTTTTAGTGATTGGAGTACCCTTATGGATATTCAAGAACAACTTAGGTCTGCTTTAAAAGAAATTGATAGATTAAAAAAAGAGAATGCGCAATTAAAAAAGGATCTCTATAAAGCAGAAGGTCTTAGTAACTCTTACACTCGAACATCTCAACCGAAAACAAAGACTGCTTTTTCTCCTAAGGAAAAAGCGGCTATTTTGCTATTCATGAACCTTTTTCGTGGAAGATCAGACGTTTTTGCAAAAAGGTGGGAATCGAGCACTACTGGCAAATCTGGTTATTCACCTGTATGTGCTAACGAGTGGGATAAAGAGCTTTGTCGAAAACCTAAAATCAAATGTCAGGATTGCTCTAATCAATCATTTCATACCTTAATCCCCCAAGTTATTTACGAACATTTAAGTGGGAGTAAAACGGTAGGGGTATATCCGTTACTTAAAGACAATACGTGTTATTTTCTAGCAATGGACTTTGATAAAAAACATTGGCAAGATGACGTACAAGCATTTAGTGAAACTTGTAAAATATTAGGGCTACCATATCACATCGAACGTTCCCGATCAGGAGAAGGGGCTCATGTATGGTTGTTTTTCGAGAAGGCAATAAGTGCTTCATTAGCTAGGAAGTTTGGGAGGATTCTATTATCCAAAACAAGTGAAAAACGCTTTGAAGTTGGTATGGATTCCTTTGATAGAATGTTCCCTAACCAAGACATATTACCTAAAGGTGGTTTTGGCAATTTAATTGCCCTCCCATTACAAAAACAAGCAAAAATGAAAGGTAATAGTGTATTCGTAAACGATTCATTTCAGGAATACGACGATCAATGGCAATATTTATCTACGGTTAAAAAGATATCTGAAAAAGATATCTTACAAATAGTGAAAAACTTATCCATTGAAGAGAATCCTATTATGGTAAAAGAGCAAGTTGAGAATATTAACTTGCCAAAAGAAATTACTATCGAATTAAATCATGGTATTGAAATTCCTAAGGATTTATTACCTAGTAAGATACTAATTGAGTTACAAAAACTTGCGACATTTGGAAATCCAGAATTTTTCAAAGCCCAAGCAAAACGGTTTTCTACACATCGGATTCCTAGAATGATTGATTGTACACAAATAAATGGCAATAAGCTTCTATTACCAAGGGGATTAATAGAAAAAGTAGAGGATATTTTTTTGAAATATAAAATATCTCTTAAAACACTTAACAAACAAAATATAGGAAAAGTAATTGATGGAAATTTTCACGGTCAGCTTTCTATCCAACAAGAGGATGCTGTTACATCAATGGCTAATTATGATAATGGAGTATTAGCAGCAGATACAGGATTTGGGAAAACGGTGACGGCTGCAGCATTAATTAGTAGAAGTAAAACCAATACACTCATCATTGTGCATCGAACACAGTTGGTTGAACAATGGAAAGAGCGATTATCCACTTTTCTAAACATCCCAGTAAAAGAAATTGGCCAAATTGGTGGTGGAAAAAACAAACCAAGCTATCATATAGATATAGCTACGATTCAATCACTTAATCATAATGGTGAAATCAAACCTGAGTTACATCATTATGGGCAAATTATCGTGGATGAATGTCATCACATTTCAGCCGTTAGCTTTGAAAAGGTATTAAAAGCAATTCGAGCAAAAAAAGTTTACGGTTTAACAGCAACCCCAGTTAGAAAAGACGGTTTGCACCCGATCATATTTATGCAGTGTGGACCAATAAGGTATAAAACCAATAAAAAAATACAAGCGAGTATTCGCTCGTTTAAACAAACACTCGTACAAAGAGAAACAGACTTAAAAACGAATGAAACGGACATACAAGCTATATATTCTATGTTAGCTAATAATAAAGAACGAAATGGTATGATTTTTAACGATGTTTTACAAGCGCTAGATGAAAAGAGATCGCCTATAGTGTTAACGGAGCGCTTAGATCATATTGATGAGCTATATGAACTTTTTAAAGGCTTTGCTAAAAATATAATTATTTTAACTGGAGCTATGAAAAAGAAAGAACGACAACAAAAAATACAAAAGTTAATCGAACTCCCGGATAGTGAGGAGAGATTGTTGATTGCAACTGGAAAATATGTTGGAGAAGGGTTTGATGATTCTAGATTAGATACACTCTTTCTAACAATGCCAATCTCATGGAAAGGAACGTTGCAGCAATATGTTGGGCGTCTCCACCGGGACCATCTTAATAAGGATGAAGTAAAAGTGTTTGATTATGTAGACTCGAATGTGGAAGTTTTACAGAAAATGTTTCAGAAGCGGTTAAAGGGATATAAAAATATTGGTTATAGTCTAAATGGTGAAAATAAAGAGAAAAGCCAACAAATTCAATTATTCTAGTAGTTTGAAAATATATAAAGCGATATACACAATTTAACAAATACTTGATTATAATTTTGTCTAGAAGGTAATTGAGGCAACGATGGTATTATTCTTAGTAAGTAATGAGTTATAATTTCTTTAAATGATAAGGGTCAAATCTCATTTATTTATGGAGGTGAAATTTTATGATATCTAAAGAAGAGGTACAGATACTGCTAAATAAGTTAGAAACAAGTGTAGCTGATGAACTGGAATCACAACAATTAGATTTTAAGCAGTGGATAACCAGAAGTTTTGATGACAACATAAAGTTAATGTTAAAAATGGCAGTATGTATGGCAAACGGTGGAGGCGGAAGTGTTATATTTGGTGTTGCAGATAAAGTCAAAGGAAGGTCTAATGCTATATTAGGTGTTCCAAAAGAGGTTGATACTGCGCTACTTCAAAAAAGGATATACGAAAAAACTGATCCGCATCTAACACCAGTTTTCGAGGATATAACCGTACTAGAAGGCTCAACACGTCTACTGTTGATGAATGTGTTTCCGGGTATGCCGCCTTATACTACTACTGATGGCTCTGCAACGATAAGACAGGGGAAGGATTGTATTCCTTATACCGGGTCGTTAAGACGTAAAATGATGGATACTTCATCACAGTTGGACTTTACTGCTGAAATAATCCATGAGGACTGGCAAAATCTATTCTCGCATTCGGCCATGGAGCGGGTCCGTGAAATTATGTCTAGAGAAAGAGTTGATGAAAGTCTTTTAACTTTATCTGATGAAGATTTATTGAGGTCTATTGGAGCGTTAAAGGGAGATTTTTTTACTAAAGGCTCACTGTTACTTGTTGGAAAGCCTGAAGCTATTTCTAAATTTATCCCACAATATAAGTGGTCGTTTAGAAAGATGATCAGTGATACTGACTATTCTCATAGAGATGATGGAACTCATGCTATTCCAGTAGCATTGTATGAATTGGAACGGTACATAGCTGTGGATAATCCAATGGTAACTGTAGAATCTGGACTGGTACATCCAGAGTTTAGTACATATCCGACAATTGCTTTAAGAGAAGCTTTGTTGAATGCATTTGGTCATAGGGATTATCGAATGAATGGTACTATCATGTTGAAGCAATATAAAGATAAGTTAATACTAACCAATCCTGGAGAGTTTGTTGGTGGAATTACACCTAAAAATATTCTACACCATCCCCCAGTGGCAAGAAATAATCACTTGATGGATCTGTTAGATAGATTAAAATTAGTGAACCGATCTAATCTCGGTGTATCAAGGATATTTCGATCACTTTTAATTGAGGGGAAAGAACCTCCGATTTATCGAGAAGTTGGTAGTAACGTGGAGCTAACCTTTATCTCTTCTCCATTAAACAAGGATTTTAAAAACTTAATTAATCATTTATCGCATGAAAATAATCACATTGATGTTGATCACCTACTTATATTGCAATATTTAATTAGACATGAAGAAATTGACACCTCAATAGCTGCGGAAGTTGCGCAAAGGAGTATGGAGCAAGCGCGTGAATTGCTTAGTAAGATGCAAAATGAGTTCAATTTATTAGAATCAATTGGTCGTGGTAAAGGGAGATACTTTACTCTTTCCCGAACTGCATATGAGTTATTAAAAGGCGAATTACAATATGAGCGCCAACAAATTTTGGATAAGGAAGCAGTAAAAATTCGCATTTTATCAATATTAAAAACAGATCGAAGCTTAACTAATAAGGAGATAAGGAAATTGACAGGGATGAACCAAAAGCAAGTACAACGTTTGATTAAAGAATTGGAGCCAGATGGTGTTAAGATTGTCGGCAAGGGGGCCGGAACCAAATATATTTATTCTCCTTAAAAATAGGGACAAAAGGGGGAAATACTGGAATAAATCCCTTGCTTTATAAGGTTCTAATAGGAAAATAAGGACAAAATAGGGACAAAATAGGGACATTAATAAATCGAGTATAATGCCAGTTAATACATTACAGACATAAAAATTTGGCAACAAACTAAGTAATGCTAACATTTTGCTAACGCAATCCGGTAAAAAACGGTTAAACCGCGTTAAAGATGTTACAGTGAAAATTTAACAAAACCTTGATATTACGCACTCTGCGCACACCTAGTTAACGATATTACACACTCCCACCATAGGGGCGGCATGATGTAATAAGTGCTCCCAACCCTTGATATATAAGGATTATGTGCAGTTTATTGAAGCAATTGCTTAATATTAGATATTTAAAAGAGGCTTCTCATTAGTTGATTAAACTTTTGAGAAGCCTTTTTCTTTTACTGGATTTGATTTAAAGTGATGAAAATTAATAATAATGGCATAATAATCTACGTTTCTAGCCCATGATCTATTCTTATTGCTAATTCTGGTTAATTTCAAACCGGTAATGGTTAATCTATTGTTTGTTTTATCGATCTTGGATGCAGCCTATGACATGTACCACAATTAATGATTTTCAATATGATCAGTTTTCCTAAATTAGAGTAACACTTCTATTACGTAATTTCGCTTCTCCGCCTTAATCGGTCTAGATTCACCATACTCATTGTTGTTGTGATTTTTAGGGAAGCGCTTAGCCAAATAGATGGATATAATACTACTTTCGCCTATTTTATAAAATAATGTCATAATTAAAATAAATTAGTCAATATCATAATACTGATTTTCAACTATTCAAATCCACATACAGTTGGAACAACCCGATTCCAAAACTATAAGAGGATTTGAATAGCACGTGTAAGTTAATTATGAAATTTACTCAAATATTAAAAGTAAGGAGGACTATATGAGACAGTTATTAGATGTAAAGTTAAAATCGAAGGTGGTTAAAGAGATAACAAATGGTTATCCGTTACTCTCAAAAGAAGCTATTGAAATTTCAGGAGTATCGATGAAAGAGGGGAGTATCTTGCGCTTAATTGATTCCAATGGTAGGTATATTGCAACAGCATATTATGGTTTGCAAAATAAAGGAATAGGTTGGGTGTTAACTCTTAAGGAACAGGAAAAGATCGATAAGAAGTTTTTTGGTAAGAAAATTAGTGAAGCAGTTGCAAAGCGAGCTAGTTTTTATGAAACAGAAGATACAACTGCTTTCCGTGTGTTTAATGGGGAAGGAGACGGTATTGGAGGATTGATTATTGATTTCTTTAACGGCTTTTATATGGTGAGTTGGTATAGTGAAGGTATTTATTCTTTCCGTGATGATATATACCAAGTTTTGAGTGAAGTGATAGATGCTCGTGGCCTTTATGAGAAGTTACGTTTTAATCATAATGGACAATACCTAGAACAGGATGATTACGTGTTAGGTGAAAAGGGGGAATTTCCTCTAATTGTTTCAGAAAATGGGATGAAATATGCCGTAGATTTAAATGATGGGGCAATGACGGGGATATTCCTAGATCAACGTAAGGTACGAAAAGCATTACGCGATCACTATTCAGAAGGGAAAACGGTTCTCAATACATTTTCTTATACAGGTGCGTTTTCAGTAGCAGCAGTTCTTGGGGGGGCGAAAGGAACAACTAGTGTGGACTTGGCAAAACGTAGCCTACCAAAGACAATTGAACAATTTGCAGTCAACGGAATTGACTATGAAGCCCAGGACATTAAAGTGATGAATGTCTTTGATTATTTTCGCTATGCAGCACGCCATGGTTTGAAATTCGATGTTGTCGTATTGGATCCACCAAGCTTTGCACGGACAAAGAAAATGACATTTAGTACTGCAAAAGATTATCCAAAGCTACTAAAAGATACCCTTAAAATTACCAATGATGGTGGAATAATAATTGCATCTACAAATAATGCAAGCTTTAATATGAAAAAGTTTAAAATATTTATTGATAAAGCATTTTCTGACGCTAACATACGCTACAAAATTTTAGAAGAGTACCAATTGCCTGAAGATTTTACTGTACCACATAACTATCCGGAATTTAATTATTTAAAAGTAGTATTTATAAAAGTAATGAACTGAGTCAATTTCATAATTGACTTACATTGCTATTGATATCCACATCTAGTTCGGAAACAGGTTAATTCAACTTTATGTGGATAAGAATAGATGAAAATCAGTATTATGAAATTGGCTGAACGAAGGTTGAGATACAATAAAAACACGCAAGAAGAAAATACGTAACCAACACTGCGAATTATATAATTTGTCTAAAGTCGAGGTGAACTTAGAGAAAAAAATTAGCTGTTAAGGCGCTATATCATTCATTTGTAGCTGATTATGGTAAACAAATGAAAGGTAATCAAAAATTAGAATGTCCGAAATAAAAGGATACAAAGCTGTACACAATTGATATGGGGTGAAGCTATAACATTAAGAAACAAAAGAAAAGCTTATTGAGTCCGTGAATAGTTATTACTCGAATGGACATATAATCTATCCCTCCTATAAAATAATGCTATACTAGTAGTTAACCTTGTTGATATTCAATGAATTCATGAAATGTACTATTTCAAAAAGCTGCCCATAGTAGCAAATTAATCCGTTACACAGATACTTATTAATATTCTACTCTTTAATCGCTATGGTACCATTCGGATTAGATACGTAGACTTCATTGTTGGTGGCAGACCATTTTAGAGAGAGCATTAAAATTCAAGAGTAAAACATCGATTTTTAATCAAACTATGATTAAAATCCGATGTTTGTTTTATTTAGTAGACGGCTCATTCAGCTGCCTAAATATACCTCGAAAGGGTGGTGGAAATCATTGGTTAACGATAATAGAATAAATAGAAGACATAAACCAAAAGGTAAAAAGCGTGTTTTAGTTATTTTTTCAGTAATAGTCTTAAGTGTGGTCACGGTTTTAGGCATCTATGCGATTAACAATAAAGATGAAATGAATCTATTCGGAAATAATCATGTAGCGTCTCATCATGAAATAGTTAAAAAAGATAATCCGTTTGCTAATGGAAATAGTCAAACTGGAGAAAATATCATCGATCATATTGTTTCGTTATCGAAAAAAGGAAAAATAGATAACTCTCCTTTTATCGCAGGGAAAACGATGGAAAGTGAAGTAACCAAAGCGTGGGGAAACCCTGAACATAAGACAGAACTGGATGATACGGTTTATGAGGATTTTCCAGAGCGGAAAACAACGATCGGTATCACAAATGATGTAATTGTAGATTTGCGGTCTTTTACATCTGATTTAAAAAAGGTTCATTATCAGGAAATCACGGAAACGCTTGGTGATGCGGATGAAACGAATTATTACCATGACGATGTAAACGACCAAATTATACTTCAATATGCCGTTAATTCAGATTATCAGTTAAAGTGGATTTTACCGAAGCCGACAGATGAATCACAGAATCCTGTGGTCGATCATATTTCTATTGTTAGTATTCAAGAAGATGGTAATGATGATGACGAACAATCACAATCTAATATAATTGCTAACATGAGTTTAAGCGAAAAGATAGGACAGATGGTCATTGCCGGTGTTGAAGGGACTTCACTTCAACCAAATGATGAAAAGTTAATAAAGGAATATTATGTTGGTGGAATAATATTTTATGCTAACAATTTGGTGACGCATGAACAGACAAGGGCATTAATTCAGGATTATAAGAATCAAAACAGTGCGAATCCTTTGCCGCTTTTTGTTAGTGTTGATCAAGAAGGTGGAAGGATAACAAGGATACCTGGTGTTGAAGCTACCCCGACTAATCAACAGATCGGTGAAAAAGGAGACCCGGACTATGCGTATAACATTGGTCAGAAATTAGGGCAACAAGTAAAATCTGTAGGTTTTAACGTTGATTTTGCACCAGTGCTAGACATTAATAGTAATCCGAATAATCCTGTTATCGGTGATCGATCATATGGCGCAAATGCTAGTCTAGTTAGTAAACTTGGGATTCAAACGATGCTTGGTATACAATCACAAAATATTATTTCCGTTGTAAAACATTTTCCAGGTCATGGGGATACGTCTGTAGATTCTCATGTGGAACTTCCTAAAGTTACGAAGACCCTTCAAGAGCTAAATAAAATGGAATTAGTTCCATTTAAAGCGGCGATTGATCATGGGGCTGATGTAGTTATGGTTGCACATATTTTAAATCCCAACCTAGACGAAGTATATCCAGCATCTATGTCCAAAAACGTTATTACAAATATCCTACGTCAGCAGTTAGGATTTCAAGGGGTTGTGATGACCGACGACTTGACGATGGGAGCAATCATGAATAATTTCGGTATTGGAGAGGCTGCCGTTCAATCAATTAAAGCTGGAAGTGACGTTGCTATCGTTGCACACGATTATAATAATGTTGTTGAAGTGATAGAGCATATTAAAAAGGCTGTGCAGAACAACGAGATAACGGAAGAGCGAATTAACGAAAGTGTTAAAAGAATAATTGAATTAAAGAACACTTATTTGACAAGTGGTGCGAACTGAGAGTATAGAGTGTAAGTTGACTAATGAGGGACAATAAACTAGAAAAGACCAAATGATACAAAGGCATGATCGGCTAAAAACAGCTGGTTATGCCTCTTTTATATGGTACTGATGTTATTATGGGCGGGGAAATAAAGGAATTCCACTTTAGATTATACTCTAAATTAATAATACCGCTATTAATCATAATAGATGTTATAATTGTACTTGAAATTTATATTTTCTAAATATTTAAATAACTAACAATGGAGGAATGAACGTGTTTAAAAATGTTAAAGAATTCCCCAAACCACTAGGCAAATATTCAGTTGGGATAACTGAAATGGCTTTTATGGATGAAGATAGAAAGGGGGTATTTGAATTTGCAAAGGATGAACCTAGAAATATTCCTATTACAGTTTTTTATCCTGCCGATAGCTCGGATGAAAAATCCCCGTATCCTTATACCTTTACAAAACAAATAAAACATTTGAAAAAGTTCACACTTGGTTCTACAAGGGTACGGAAAATAAAAACGCATTGTTATCAAGATGTGACGGTTTCTTCAAAACAAAAAAGTTTTCCTGCGATTTTTTTCAATCATGGTTATTTTGGTTATCCGATGCAAAATACAGTTTTATGTTCAGATTTAGCAAGTAAAGGCTACATAGTAGTATCTGTGGGACATCCTTATGAAGCAAATGTACTTCAATATCCAGATGGTAATCTTGTAGAGTTTAGCGATTTATTATTAAAGGATTTTAAAAATGCAATGAACTCCAAAATGCAAAAAAAATTTAAAAGAATTAAAAAAGAACAGTATACGGATGAAGAAATTATTCCGGTTGTAACAGACTTTTTTTGCAATTTCACATCTTCTAAGGTTTGGAATAATGTACAGATTTGGGCGGATGATAACCGATTTATAGCGGATATGCTAGAGAAAGTTAATGACGGAAGTAT